>JAWUXU010000081.1:0-86239 GCA_034111145.1 Paraglaciecola sp. | reverse complement strand
AATATCGAACCTTTGACTGGACTGTGCCCCTTTATCAAAGCACACCTATTAATCGTAATCTCAGTTTGTTTGAACAAGTGCCTATGGGGCAATATGATATTATAGGCGTCTCCCGTTAACAGATTGTTATAGCAACGTTTTTCAGATGCTTGCACAGGCTTGCATAGTTAAGGCTTATCGGTTAAAAACTAAGAAGTATTGCGATGGATATGAGCTAAGATAATGAATGAAAAAGTGTTAGTGCTAACTGAAAACTTTCTTCCTCTTTCTGGGGGAAGCGGCCGATGATTTACCCGCCAAGGCCAATCAAGCATTTAATATTAATGTCGTAATAGTTCTGTTGATTATTATGGTAATTGCGCTGTTTTGGTTTAGTAGTATCAAGCAACGCTTGGTACCAAACGAAAGCGCTAAATTGCAGTTCAAACTACCCAGCACTGCCAATGAATATGCTGACGAGGCTAATGTTCGGTGACAGCCTAATTTTGATAAGCCAACTATACAGTCAATGGGCTCCTTAGGTGATAAGAGTGCTAAGCCTCTCGAGTATTTTGTTGCTTATTATATTAGTGGTAATGGCGAACTGATAAGTTCGTCAAACCGATTATATCATCAAGATAACTGGACGATAGTGAGTTTAAACATGGAGCCAGTTTCAGCAAAAGAGGGATCCTTTGATGTCACTTTCGAGGAAATTAGTGACTCTGTCGGCAATTTAAGACTTTTGGCTTATTGGTATGTTGTTGATGGGCAAGTATTTGCCAATCAACGCGCGGCTAAGTTGCAGCAGATAGCCAATGTTATTCTAGGCAAGTCTGAAGGTGTCAGAGATGTTATTAGGTCTCAAGTTATCACCTCTGATGCTGACAAACAGAAAAAGCAATTTATGCAAAAGTGAGAAGAGTTGCACAAGCCTTTTTCAACAGCTTCCCCTTTTGGCAGTCACAATGAGCGGCGAAAAAAAAACGCTTAATATTTATTCTACGTTGGTAAACTAGCTGTTTTTTCAGGCGCAATTGCGTGAGTATCTGGGTGAAATTTTTTTATTTATGGTCGGTAAAAAAGTGTGGTGGTCGAGTGATTAAATACAATATCAATAGTCATGCGTTCTATTTTTCCCTCGAAGAGTGGTGCTTTTGGCTAAAGAAAGGCCCGACGAATTATTATCCGCAAGATATTCAGCCTTTTATTGATGCTATTGAACAATGTCCGCAAAAGATGGTTTTTATTGATTGTGTTGCAGATATTGGGGCAGTTTCGATGATGGTTGCTAATGGAACTGACAATATAGCTCGTCATATTTACATTGAGCCAAATCCAAAAGCATTTGCTTTTTTAAGGGCTAATCAAATGGCCTTGAATGCAAAGACTGATTTAGCTAATAAAGATGTTTCAAATTTTTGTGGAAGTACAATACTTCATTGTAACGCAAATATCACCTCAGATCATGAACCCTATATTCAAGTTGATACTGAAGGTGTTACTGAGGTTACCACTCTCGATAAACTCGGTTTAGAGCTTGAATTCAGTGATTCTAAGCATATAGCCTTAAAAATTGATGTTGAAGGTCAAGAACCTGCTGTTTTTGATGGTGCGAGAAACTTGCTCCTTAATGCAGAATATAGCTTGATACTGCTTGAGTTGCATCCGGATGTGCTCAAGAAAATGGGGAAAACCCTGAAGATATATTCAAGATTGCAGAAAGTCTTGTTGATTTTAGTTGGTATGTACCTGAGTTGGGTAACAAACCTATTAACCGAGACACTACTTTTTTTAGTCAATTTCCAATTAAACAATATGATGTATTGGGGGTATATCAGAAATAACATTGTTACTTATATGCCTTATGGGCGTGCCACATTACAGTAATTCATTAACTTTACAATGGCGTTAATTCTCAAAAATACTGCATATATACCCGTGATCATTGAAAATGCAGTATTTTTCAAAGAAAACTAGATTTTTTCACTAAAAAGATCATGATTGAGCCATGAAGAAAATATCCCTCACACCAGACCAAAAAGAGACACTGATATCACGCCATAAAAAATGTCGGGATAAGCGTGAGTGCGATCGTATTAAAGCCGTTCTCTTATACGCAAAAGACTGGTCAATAGCATCCATAGCAGACGCGTTACTCTTGCATGAAACCAGTGTTACCCGACACATAAATGATTTCAACACCCTTGGGAAACTGACATCTACAAGCGGTGGCTCAAGTGGGTATCTGGATACCGAACAAACGAAGTGCCTGATTACCCATCTTTGTGAGGTGACGTATTTACACACCCACCAAATTGTTGCCTACATAAAAAAGACTTTTGAGGTGGAGTATACGGTATCAGGATTGAACAAATGGTTGCATCAGCATCAGTTCAGCTATAAGCAGCCTAAAGGTGTTCCCCATAAGTTTGACGTGGATAAACAAGCAGCGTTTATTGAGTATTATGAACAGTTAAAAGACAACCTCAGCGAGAATGAGCCCTTGTTATTCATGGATGCAGTGCATCCTACTCAGGCCACCAAAATAACATCAGGATGGATAAAAAAAGGCGTTGATAAACCGATAGAGACGACCGGCAGCCGCACGCGACTCAATATTGTCGGCGCAATCAGACTGGGGCATTTAGAGGAAGCGGTGATAGAGCAATATGATAAGACCGTTAACGGTGAGTCGATTGTTGATTTTCTTACCAGGACACGAAACGTTTATCAAACAAGTGGGACTATCCATATGGTACTTGATGGAGCAGGGTATCATCGTTCGGGGTTGGTGACAGAGGCAGCAAAAAATCTGGATATCACCTTACACTATTTACCGCCTTATAGTCCCAATTTAAATCCGATAGAACGACTCTGGAAGGTCATGAATAAATATGCCAGAAATAGTCAGTACTTTGCAACGACCAAAGAATTTCGACGGCGAATAAATCAATTTTTTACGACTACCTTGCCTGTCATTGCTGATTCACTTGGCAGTACCATTAATGACAACTTTCAACAATTCAAACCTGCATTTTGAAGATGCTTAGGTATATGCGGCATTAGAGCACACTATCCGTGAGCAATTAAAAGGGCAGGATGAATACTTCCCTGATATGAAAAAGAAGCCCACGCAAACCCCAACGGCTCGTTGGGTATTTCAATGTTTTGCAGGTATTGAGCTACTGACGATAAATGAGCAGCAAACACTGATACTCAATATGAAAGACAGACAAGCCATCATCATTAAAATTTTAGGGATAAATTACCACAGAATATATTCTTAAAATGCTGCGGAATGTCAGTTCCAAAACTGTTCTGGTCAAGTCAAACCGGACACTATTTCGAGGTAATGTTTTTCTCAATCTTATTAATTTTTCTTTCCTAAACTTTGACATAAATCATCAGTATTTAAGCAAACAAAATGTTTAATGGGATGACGTCAAAATTGACTAGGATGCATAAACGATGGATCATTTCTTACAGCCGTTTTACGATGTAAGCCTTGTTATAAACTCTATCTTAAAGCAATGTTTTAATTTTAGACATTACTGTTCACTGTAAATTAATCGTTGTATATCAATCTCGTTATTTTTTGCGGAGTTACACTACAGGAGATAGCGTTCAATTGAAAAATTCAACACCACCAGAGCTAAATCATACGATTCACTGATTCCTTAGCCTATCTTACCCTCATCGCAATTAACATTTTGATATGCTTTCAATATGTGTGCAGAGAATAATGCTAACCTTTGCTGCTGCATTTCAGTTTTAACTTCTGCGGTATAGTGTTTTTTAAATAGTCTCATGGCGTGTGATACTCCAATTGGCAAAGCATGGCGGTTATCGTAGTCAAAATAAGCATCACCAATGCCGGGAGTATAAAATACTTCAAATGATGGGAAATAATCAACAAAATCAAACTGCTTAAGTACTGATTCTATTACAGCGCGTAATATCGTTTTGGATGCCATGGATGCGACAGACACGTGTTTGTTTTCATAAGTGGCAGCTAATGGGACTGGAGATACAGTTAATAATATTTTACATTTAGGGTTGGTCTTTCTAATTAGCGTGCAAAATTCTACTAATGAATGTTCTACTTCCTGATATGAAAAGTTTTTGAACTCATAGTCGAGGTCATTAAATTGCCCGGCGATTACTCCTGGGGCAATAGGCAAAATCGCTCCATCATTTTTTCGGATCCAAGTTTCAGTTAACCCTAAAGTGAAAACAATCACATCAGCATCAAGAAACAGCCCTTTCACCTCTTGTTCGTGCTGAATCCTTCGAGATATTACTTGTTCTTTACTTTCAAACCCATTCACTATTGCTGATGGACGAAGAGGATCGAAATATCTTCCGGTATTATCACTATATACGTTTTCATTTGCTTGCCATTTTCCCATCGCTCTTTTGTAAAGTTGACAAGCTTGCTGTACCGAATAGACGTTTCCATAATTAGCTGAAAAAACGCCTCCGCTCAATTGTTCATCTTGTTCTTTAATTAAAATATTATAACCGTGATCAATTAACCATTTAGACACATGTTGAGCAAAACAACTGCCTATCGTCATTATTTTGGCATCTGCATCGATAATGAATTTCGGATTGATTATGGGGTCAAATTTTGATGGATGAATACCTTTCACTGACTTCGAGTGGAAATGATGATTGGGTAGATTAGTGTAAGGTGTACTCATAGAAACCTCCTCAATACATTATCAATATCATGGAATTGATCAAACTTTTCTTTGTCTCTATTGTGCATTTGTACAAGGCCCTGCTGTTGTTCAAATTGGCTCATAAATTGATTGAAGCTTTCAAGGTAGCCTGAAGTAGAAGCAAATATGTGCCCATAATGCCTAATAAACCAACTCCCAGGTACACCAAGTTTTTGGGCGATCGGAGGAAAACATCCCCAAGCATATTCATTTTGCAAAGGATCTTGGATAACGCTATTGATATTGTCGTAACTTAAAGTCGGTTTAAGTCCTAACTTGTCGCAGATTCCAAAACATAAGCTCAGTGTCACACAAAATTTGGGATGTAATGGGCCGTACATAAATACATCTCTAGAAGATATATGGCGCTCAATGCAAGAAACATCGATACCATGCTCAAGGTAATTAGTACAAATAGCATTGCACGCAACATCAAAGTAATCCATATAGCCTAAAGCCTCAAACACACCATTGCAGTACAACTTTTCTGCTTCGTTGATTGTCACTTTATTTATAAAAGTCCAAAGTGCAATTGCTGATACCGTAGGGTTGTTCATAAAAAATTTTGGAGTATCTGGCAGTGACCTAGTTGCAAAATACACAACGTCTGGATGAAAGCCACCAAAGTTAATAGCTGGCACTACTATTATTTTGTCTTTGTTAAAATAAGGTATTAAGTCACTTACTTTATGATTAGTGACGACATAGTCAAAACTGTTTTTCCCTTGATTTGATGCCACAGCAGTTAACTTTTCTTTAACTGCGGGATCATTGACATCTAATCCTTGCACGCCCGCTTGACCTAAAAGAGCAAGAGTAAGCCCCTGTACAAGTTGATTGGTTTGGCAATTGCCATATATTAATATGTTCATTTGGTGCTCCATAACAAAACTTTACTCAATGCAACAATAGGCCAGATGTTTTCAACATTAAATAGTCAATTATGGACAGACTCGGAATAAATGTTTCAACGTTTAATTGGCTATATTCTTTTAGTTCAGGTTCAATAAATTTCAACTTTAAGTTTTGCTCCGAAAACCTTTTCTCGCAGTACAAGGCTTTTCCACCAGGTAAATTAAAATATTCAGAACCGCCCAGTTGTTTTGTAATATCGATTATCCTATCTTGGGCATTATCCCAATCATCATGTTTAGACAGTTGTGAAGAATATATAAATTGAGTTTTCAATCCTAAAGAGATAGATAATACTTGCAATGAATCAGTCAGGTATTTGGCTAGATTGGTTTCTGGGTTATCAATTAATTGGCATAGTAATGGAAACACATCGTTAAAATTCGGTGCCTTGGCATAAGATAATTGAATTTTTTTCTTTAGTTTTTCGAACGACTTTATATCTGTACTACGAAGATGCTGGTTAATTTTTTTGTTTTGGCTCGCCTTTTGAACTGGCAAGGTAATATCTACTATATCTCCGTTATGCAGTATTTTATTTTTATTGACCCAACCTCTTTTTATATAATTCACATCATCAAATATTACAAAATAATCAACAGTTTTAATTAGCTCAAAGTACCCTGAATACGGGAAAAAGTAAGGTTGCATAACCGCTACTTTCATAGTGAGGATCTAACTACTCTGCAAACTTTGGCTATTTTTGTTTTTGTTAACTCTACAAAAAGCGGTAAACACAATGTTCGGCTAGCTGCACTTTCTGAGACTGGACAGCTTGTCATTTTATTCGTCGACAAATATTTAACTTGATTTAGGGAGGGAGAGAAATAACGACGACTTTGAATATTATTTTTTTCAAGTTGTTGAAATACTTGCGAACACTGCTTTTCCGATTCGAAAATGACAGAAAAGTATGCAGCATTTTGTGTAGCCTCAGAGTGCCACTGTGGATATGTAACTAAATCATCTAGCAAACTCTTATATAAATTAAAATGTTCAATCCTACGCTCTAGTATTTCATCCATGTCGTCCAACATGGCTAAACCCATCGCAGCATGGGCTTCGCTCATTTTTCCATTTGTTCCTGAATTAATTATATCACCAGATGAAGAATCAATGCCAAAGTTTATCATCTGTGCTGCTTTTTCAATATCTTCTTTATGCTTAAAAACTATTGCGCCACCTTCGATACAATGAAATAGTTTTGTTGCATGAAAACTCACAATGGATGCATCACCAAAACTCATAATACTTCGCCCTGCTACTTTCACAGAAAAGGCATGGGCGGCGTCATAAATTAATTTTAGATTATTCTGTGATGCGACCTGTTCCAACCCTTCTAGATCACATGGATTACCGTATACATGCACAGGCATTATGGCAGAAGTGTGCTTATTTATTGCCTCAAGAGCTTTTCTTGGGCATAAATTAAAGGATTTATTATCTATATCTGCAAAATTCAACTCAAGCCCCAGCCAATCAAGACTATTGCTTGTAGCGATAAAACTGTAAGGCGTTGTTACTACGTTACCGGTTAAATTCAAGGTTTTATAGGCAATTTGCAGTGCCATGGTACCACTAGAAGTTAGGAGTAAGTTTTTTACGCCTAAGTATTCTTCCATCCTTACAGTAAGCTCTTTAAGTAAGGGGCCATTATTGGTCAGCCACACATTGTCATACATAGTGGCTAGGTATTTTGTATATTTAGCAAAACTAGGTAGGTATGGCTTATTTAATGGAATCGGACAATTTGAACTTTGCTTCAGCGGGCTCTTAAATGCCAGAGGAGCCGAAATTGTTTCCACAGAGTCAGTATTAATTTTTAATAACGTATTCAAAGTTATTCCCTTAAATCAAAGTATCACTAGGTTGCCATTTTTAGTTAGGGCGAGACACATGTTTTTTTAATGGTATACCACGCGAGTCGCTCGCCAATCCTGAATTAGTTGTTATATCACTTGATGATTGCATATCTTCGTGCATAACTGAATCAACCACATCATAAGGAACAAATATTTGGGCTGTTGCAACAAGCACTTTACTCGTTAAATTTACAGCTCGGGCGTTTAATAAGTAACCGCCTCGGTGACGAGTGAGCGTGCCAGTAATTACGTTTGTGGCAACTACTGTCATATCTAAATCAGTAAAATCTCTTGATTGGGAAAACAGATCACCTTCTTCAGTGATTCTTACAAAGCCTGTCGTTCGCACATCAAGTGTTGAAAATCCTGTTTGATGAACTTCATGTAAGATAGCCTCACTCATTTGCCTACCAAACTGGTTTGTTTTATTAAGATCTGAGTCTAAAATAGCTAAATCTGACACCATGAAAACTGTATTTTTTTGAGGGAAATCGATAGTAGAAAACAAGTCTTGTATTAGCCATTGAGCATAATCATTAACGTTGTTTGTCAACGGCTTGTCGTGGTAATTAACTGTATTAGGTGGGCTTTGCATTACTGCTTGGTTACTCACATCGATACTTTCAGTATCTTCGTAACTTAATAAATCTTCTGTCAATAAACTGCAACCAGTTAGAAATACTATGCATATTAACAAATATTTATTTATCATCTTGATGTCTCGTTACGATATAACATGCCGTCATAACTACTCACTATATTTGCGGGGCCAAAATAGGCGTTAGAAATAAATTCTTCTCCGGCGCCAACAATTCTACCACTAGTAAATTCGATAATTTCTGCATACACCATTGCGCCTCCCATTGTCTCGGTAAAAGTGCCAGCCAAAATATAATGTGCATCTATATTACTATTCAAATCATCGGTTTTCCTAGATAAAAAATAAGATGCATTTTGGTCCATGGAAACAAATGTTGCTGATTTGTGCTCTAAAACTTGAGCGTCTTTTTGTACCAGTTTTGCTTTTATACTTTCAGCTAGTTGGTGCCCTAATTTCTTGAACGGATGAACTACATCTTTATAGGTTAGGCTGTCAGACCAAACAAAGGTTGTCACTAAGGTGGATTTAGTTTTGTAATCATAAGAGTTGTTGCTAGTTAGTTTCTCGACAAGCCCAGTTACTTTGCTGTTAAATGTATCTTGGCCTACTTGTGCAATAGGTTGCTCTTCAATTAGAGAGTCAAACATTTGACAAGCTGACAATGTAATACATCCACAACAGAGTAAAATGTACGAATACTTCACTGGCGTTACCTTTTATTTTTACTTCTATTCAATATGCATGCATTAATAGTGCCGTTTATATGAAGTTAGTTGTACATTAATGAACTACCTATTACTTCGTCGGCTTTTTCCTCAAAACGTTTAGTTTTTGTGCCTTATCGGCACTCTATATCCATTGTAGCAACAAAGCGGTAAATTTATGCCAGCTTGATGGATGCTAATTGGAATTAATCAAAGTCTGACGAAATATTTTGATTACCTACCCCCTCTTATACGTAACTATATTATTTGGAATGTTTATGAGCCTGTTGAACCTGTATAACCCTTTACACAAATTATTGGATAAAAGCTTAGCGTTTGAAGGGATCGCGCCTTTGTTGCTCAGGTTGTATTTGGCACCTGTGATGATCCAAGGGGGATGGACTAAATATCAAAGTTTTGAAGGGATTGTGGATTGGTTTGGTAATGCGGATTACGGTTTAGGTTTACCGTTTCCTCTTGTATTGGCATTTCTAGCGACTGCAGCTGAATTAGTGGGGGGCATATTGTTGCTAATAGGGTTAGCAACGCGCTGGGTAAGCATTCCATTGATGGTGACTATGTTAGTGGCCATATTTTCAGTGCACTGGCCAAACGGTTGGACTGCCATTGCTGATGCTAGCAGTTGGATGTCAGACGGTACTATTATGCTTAACGAAGCGGTGATGAATGCACCCGACAAATTGGCCGCCGCTAAAGGTGTTTTGCAAGAGCATGGCAATTATGAATGGCTGACATCTAGTGGCAAATTTGTGGTACTCAACAACGGAATTGAGTTCGCCATGACCTACTTTATCATGTTGCTTTCATTGTTTTTTACTGGCGGTGGCAAGTACACCAGTGTTGATTTCTTTTTAGCGAATAAATTTATGGCTAAATAGTAAAAAAACAACGGCGCGCAAGCGTCTTTTTTATTAGGATAGGCCCTTACTAATATTTAAGGATACTTATGCAGGCCCTAGATTTATTACTCACCCGAGGCTCTCAACCTCGTTTACAAGCTCCGGCTCCTGAAGGCCAAGCATTAGAGAATATTAAACAGGCGGCTTTACGCGCCCCAGACCATGCCTGTTTATCACCATGGAAATTTATTGTCTGTCAAAACGAAGGGTTAATACGTCTAGGTGAAGTGTTTAAACAATCTGTAATAGCCGCAAATAAAAGTGAGAAAGAAATAGAGCGGGCACCACAATTGCCCTTGCGCGCACCAATGGTGATTGTTGCTATAAGCAAATATATCGAACATGACAAAGTGCCATGGGTAGAACAAGTGGCATCAACATCTTGTGCCGTGAGTGCTATGCAGATGGCTGCCTTGGCCCAAGGTTTTGGAGGGGTTTGGCGTACTGGCAGTTTTGCCAAAGACCCCATTGTAAAACAAGCTTTTGATTTATCTGAACAAGACGAAATAGTCGGTTTTCTTTATTTAGGCTCCTCTGTACTTAAGCGTCTACCTAAACCTCAAAAAGACAGTGCGGCATTTTTTGAAGATTGGGATTAGTGAATGAAGCATTAAAGGGTTTAAACTATCGCATACATAGAGTAAAGCCCTTAGGTTGTTAAAATAACAAAAGCTAAGTCGCCATATACCTAGAAAATTTAGTTAGAACTAAACATAGTCCCATCTGTTTTCTTAATCTGCTTTTCTTTTGTGGTAGATAATCTTCATATTTTTAATATCCAGTGATCCAGTGATCCAAGAGGTTCAATATCTTTAACTGCCCGATGCTATAAGGTTTGAACCACAGCAACGAGAGACCATTGTATTTTGATGAGCTTGATGAGCTTGATGTGCAGGGTCAAAACTGAGCTTTATGCTTAGCACCTACACAAAATACATACTTAGTTCAAAGCTAATTTAACTTGGTTTCTACCGGCATTTTTAGCCGCGTAAAGTGCGAGATCAGCTCTTTCAATAATATTGGCCAAACTGTCACTTGATTTTTTTTGTGCCACACCAAAAGAAGCGGTGACTGGGGGGATCCGTTCTCCAGTGCGTCTGCTATTAAAAGGGATGGAGGCTAGTTTTAATCTAATATTCTCGGCAACAGTTTGTGCTTGTTCAAGTTTAAGTTGCGGACATAAAAGGGCAAACTCTTCTCCACCGAGTCTTACAGGCACAACAGGTTTTTTACATTCTTTTTTTAACAACTGACCAATAAATTTAAGAATTTGATCTCCTACAAGATGGCCATGAGTATCATTAAACACTTTGAATTTATCCACATCCATCATAATAATAGTTATGTCGTCATGATTGTTTTTATCATTTACAAATTGATTATAAATCGACTCGAAGACACGCCTGTTATAGAGTCCAGTTAAAGGGTCTGTGCTAGCATCTTCTTTACTACTTGCAAGTTCAGCTTTTAATGTATTGATTTCAAATTGAGCGGCAGAAAGTTGTCCTTGAAATTTTTTATTAGCGGTGCATATGGCACTGGCATTGGCACTTAATCGATTCAGAACTGGGGCAATGGCATCGTCCACATCATAGGTGCCAAGTTCGGTCAAATTTGTCATCAAAGCCTGAGAATAACTATTTGTTTTTTGGGCGTTGTGCTCCATTGAATCTGATAAATCGTTAATCAAATGTGAGAACGCTTTTTGAAAATGAATGATTTTTTCTTGATCTTCATTGTCTAATTTATTGATGTGCCTTAAAAATAACGATTCTGACATGTCAGAAGTGCAAGTACCGTAACGTTCTAATGTGTTATCTAATTCTTTATTCAATGATGGAAAGGCTTTTGAATAATAGCTATACCACAATGTATAATTAAGGGGATTAGGCACTATTTTATATTTTACCATCATTGATATTGCTTGGCGTAAATACCCCGCCGCTTGACCTGAATTTTCAGAAAATTTCATATCTACTCCTTGTACAAAACACGAATAAGGTTATTTATTGTGATTATTACTATATTTAAATAACAGATAAAAATATATACAATTTTTATATAATAGGGAAGAAATCTAACTGTGAGTCGGTACTTAAAAATGAGTGTTGTGTTGGTTTAAAAAGTATTTTTACATCCTAGGGTAGTTTGTTTATTCAAGCTGTGTATAAGCTGGAAAGTGACAATAGATAACTTTTAAGTTCTTGTTTTATAAGGTGAGAAATTTTTACCGCTGGGGCGCCAAGAAAAACAGTTTAAAAGAACATTCGTGCGTTGTTCAAATTAAGTCATTTTTCTTTGCAGAGCATAGTCGTCGGCGCCTGACTTTTTGTATCCTATGTAATTTGACCACTCTTATTTTTTTCTTTTAGCATTGAGGCAGACGCGCGATAATCGCAGCTTCTTTGTACTTATTCCTCAATATCTTCCTCTGGCTTTAAAACCGCCCTAGGCTTGCGTTTCATGGGTAAGTCACCTACATCTTTACCTTGCATAGTTTTAACACGATTAGGTGCATGTTGAAGTTTGGCCTTTTGATCGACCTTTTTATTGCTCGATTTTTTACCTGGCGTAACTTTAGCTTTTGGTGGCACTAAGCCTCTAAATTTGGCTACTAGACCTTCAATCTCACTAAACTCGATGGTCTGTTGCATAAAGCTTTTGATGGCTAAAAAGCTAAACCAGTCTTTTGGCCCAACAAAGGATACCGCTTGGCCTTTGTTACCCGCTCGTCCGGTTCTGCCCACTCTATGCACGTATTCGTCTGCTAATTTGGGTAAGTCAAAATTTACAACTAAGGCCACATTGAGTAAATCTAAACCGCGAGAGGCGATATCGGTTGTGACCAATATGTGGTGCTGACCTCGGCCAAATTCACTCATTATGTTATTACGTTGACCTTGAGTTAGGGCGCCACTTAAGGCTACGGCATGTAATTGTTGCTCTTTAAGTAAAATGGTCAGTCTTTCTGTGTCTGAGCGTGTGGCAGTGAATACGATAATTTGGCGGTATTCTTTTTGATTGATCATATGACTTAACAATAACTCTTTGTGTGTCACATGATCAGCCAAATAAAATTGTTGTTGAATATCTTTATGTTCTTCACCAGCAGAGCCCACACTGATGCGTTGTGGGCTTTTTAATAGACTCTGGGTCAGTTCGTGCATTGCGGCACTATCCAACGTAGCAGAGAACATCATGGATTGACGCTTACGATGATCGGCCGCTTGATTGATAAGTCTAAGCTGTGAAGCAAAACCTAAGTCTAACATTCGATCTGCTTCATCCAATATCAGCATTTCAAGCCCGTTTAAGAATAACGATTTACCTGCAAGGTGATCTGCTACGCGGCCCGCGGTGCCTACAATAAATTGTGGATGATGTTTAAGAGCTTTGACTTGGTCGTTAAAGTTTTCACCCCCTAATATCAGAGCGGCTTTCAACTGCTGTTTAGCAATGAGTCCTTTGAGCTGCAAAAAAACTTGTTTTGCGAGTTCTCGAGTCGGCGCTAAGATAAGCACTCTGGGATCTCGACGGCTTAACGGCTGCTTAGTTAACACTCTATGTACCGCTGGCAATAGAAATGCGAGTGTTTTTCCAGAGCCTGTTTTGGATGAGGCAATTAAGTCCTTACCCATCAAACCATAAGGGATCGCCTTACTTTGGATTTCTGTAGGTGCATCAAGCCCTTTGATTTCGAGGGCTTTTAATAAATTATGATGTAAAGGTAGGTCGGTAAATTGCAAAAGACACGCTCTAAAAACTGGTATGTAGGCAATTATACAAGGCTGTTGATAATTGTGTCAGTTTATTTTAAAACATCATTTCAGGTACGTCTTTAGGTACCACTAATTTTCCTGCTGTTTTAGTTCTAATTTCTTCTACTAAGACCCCCGGCGCTCTCTCAACTAAATGAAATGCTCCTTCTTTTACTTCAAGTACAGCTAGGTCGGTAATGATTTTATTAATACAGTTTACCCCAGTTAAAGGAAGGGTACATTGCTCTAACAACTTTGAACGTCCATGCTTATCAGCATGAGTCATCGTCACGATGATATTTTGTGCGCCCGCTACTAAATCCATTGCGCCGCCCATGCCTTTGATGAGTTTGTTTGGGATCATCCATGAAGCAATACTGCCACGACAATCTACTTCAAATGCACCGAGTACTGTTAAGTCAACATGTCCACCACGGATCATCGCAAAACTTTCTGCTGAATCAAAAATAGATGCGCCTGTTGCTGCAGTGACGGTTTCTTTTCCAGCATTAATCATATCAGCATCGACTTGTTCTTCAGTGGGGTAGGGCCCCATGCCAAGTAAACCATTTTCTGATTGCAGCATGACCTCAATATCATCAGCTACATAATTGGCAGCCAGGGTAGGGATACCTATACCTAAGTTGATATAATGCCCATCACCAAACTCTTGTGCGACGCGCATAGCAATTTGTTCTCTGCTTAATGACATAATAATGACCTATTGGTTGCTGGTAGCTGATGAGAGGATTTTACGTTCTATACGTTTTTCAAAATTGCCGACTATTATCCTGTCAACGTATATGCCGGGGGTATGTATTTCGCTAGGAGACAGTTCGCCTGGTTCTACTATTTCTTCTACTTCCACCACCGTTATTTTTCCTGCTGTAGCAGCCATAGGGTTAAAGTTTTGCGCTGTATGACGATAGATACAGTTACCGTAACGATCAGCTTTATACGCTTTTATAATGGCAAAATCACCTGTAATTGATTCTTCGAGAATATAATCACGGCCATTAAATTTTCTGGACTCTTTACCTTCACCTACAGGTGTGCCAAAACCTGTCGCGGTATAAAATGCAGGAATACCTGCGCCGCCAGCGCGCATTTTTTCGGCTAATGTACCTTGAGGCGTTAATTCAACTTCTAGCTCGCCATTTAACAGTTGTTGTTCAAATAGGGCATTTTCACCCACATAAGACGAAACCATTTTTTTTATTTGTTTTTCTTCAAGTAATAAACCCAACCCGAATCCATCAACACCACAGTTATTTGATACAACCGTTAAACCTTTTGTATTCATTTTTTTTATTTGTGCAATTAAACCTTCAGGAATGCCGCAAAGACCAAATCCGCCAGCTATCACTGTCATATTGTCTTGTAAGCCTGCCATCGCTGCTTCGTAACTGTCTACTACCTTGTTAAAACCTGCCATGATTTGATCTCAAGTTAAATACCGTACTACAGTTTAAAAGATACTTTTAAATAGTAAAATTGAATTAATGTCTGTATTAATAGATTTTATTTATTAATTAATAAAGATTAATCTTTGTTGCTCTGAATGAGAGTAGTTAGTTATGTATAACGTATCTTTTCGACAGTTACAGATCTTTGTCTGTATTGCACAATCACACACATTTGCTCAGGCTGCTGAAAAGATGTGTTTATCCCAGCCCGCCTTATCTTCGTCTATAAAAAAAATGGAATTACAGTTAGGCGGATTAATGTTTTCACGCACTACTCGCAAAGTTGAGCTAAGCCCAGAAGGGCGGCAATTTTTACCTGTGGCAGTGAGGCTTATTGGTGACTGGCAAGACGCGTTTTCAGACCTGCATAATCTATTTTCATTAGGCCGAGGAAAGTTATCCATAGCTGCAATGCCCTCGTTTGCCGCTGGGTTGTTGCCGGGTATTTTGCAACAGTTTAAAACTGAGTTTCCTAATATTAAATTATCAGTGGCTGATGTAGTGATGGAATCTGTGATAAAGAATGTGCAGGCGGGTAGGGCTGAAATTGGCTTTTCATTCGAACATGAAAAAATGGATGGATTGGAGTTTCATCCTATTTTTACCGATAATTTTATTGCGGTTCTGCCAGTTAACCACCCCTTAAGTGAACATCAGGTTTTGTCTTGGTCACACATTGCTTTATATCCTTTTGTTGCCATGAATAAAGGTTCCGCTATTCGTCAATGGATTGATTCACTTATGGAAGTTAATCATTTGTCACTCAATATAGTCGTGGAGGCAAGTCAGCTTGCCACATTAGGACAGTTTGTAAAACATGACTTGGGTGTTTCTGTAGTGCCCGCTTTATGTCAAGAACAAATGCTCAATAAAGAACTGCTTTGCTTGAAAATACATCAAAGTGGTTTGAGTAAAAAAGTAGGTGTAATTCGACAAAAAAACGGCAACTTATCTTCAGTGGCTGCATCATTTTGGCAATGGACAGTGGATAATATTTCTTATTAAAATTAGCCTAGAGTTGAAAAACGAGGGGGCTACTAAATTACCATTTTTTCTTTTGTGCAAATAGTTCATCGAGATGGTTTTTCTCTGATTTTTCTTTGTTTGCCACATCTCGGCTGTTAACACTTTTAAGATCACTGCTAAGATTTAGCAGTTGTTCTTCTAGTTGGGCCTTTCTAGATGTGATGAACTCATCTTGATTAGACTGTGCAGCAAGAGCGCCAATGGCCTTTTCTAAACATTGTCTGGCAGATCCCAATTGATCGTTTTTTATGGCAGTGTCTCCGCGTCTCATCAACGTTTCAACGTTAGCACGCAGTTGCAATCGCTCAAGTAGTTTGTCTTCAGCTAAAAATACCCTACTCTGGATACGATTTTTATTAAACTCATATCGTAAAAATGAACGCAGAGTTTTAATACTGCGGATAAATTGAATGACTTGTTTATCACCTTGCGGCAATTGGAAGCTATCTTCCGATGGAGGCGGCCTATTTACGTCAATAGCCTTTAGGCTATCCTCTGCCATTTTTACTCTTGCATTTGATCCTATTGTTTTATCGCCCATTGATTTTGCTACTTTAATTGCAGCCAATATTCTTTGACGCATAACAAAAACTATTCTTTGGGAAATGGGTATTTGATCTGCGCTTATTAATACGGTTTCAGTATTATCGATAATTTCTTTTTGTTTGGATAACTCTGCTTTGCGTTCGGTTTCTATTTTATTTTTGTGTTGTTGAAAAGCGCTCATAATAACGCCTAGTAACACCAAAGTAACAATTAAAATTATTATTATTGTGAATATCATAGCGCTATAATTTTCCACTTTTTACGTATGATTAGCGTACAATTGGAGTACGAAATCTTGCGTTGTTGTCATTAATAAGTTTATTAGTCAGCTATGGCAACGTTAAGATAAATACGCTACCGCCTAAACTTCCGCCATTTCCCAGTGATATTGTGCCTTTAGTATCGCCTTTTGTATGAGATTGGGCAATTAACCGCGCAAAAAACAAACCCAAACCAGTTCTTCCTTGTTTAATGTCATAGTCTTGCATATTAATAATATTAGTGTCCAACATACTTTGTGGATAGCCAGGCCCATCATCTTCCAATTTGAATACTAATTTTTTGTCCAGAATAGATATAGTCATTAAAATTTTTTTATGACTATATCGCATGGCGTTAATTAATACGTCATTTAATAAAATACCAATTAAATCAACATCTATGTACCATAATAAATCTGCTGGTTGGCTAACTTCTAAAATCATATTTTTATGATTTAAGTAACTTTTATTGGCAGCACGCAGATCCTCAACCACATTTTCTATATCGTATTCGTCAATATTAATATGCAGATTGTTTAATCCCGCCCGGTACAAAGATAATAACTGCACCAGTCCGGTATTCAGTCGGGCCGCCTCGTAATGAGCTGATGCCAAATGCTCTCGAGACAAAGGATTTATCTCTTCTAAACTCTGACCTAAATTTTCAATCGACTGCATTAATAGAGATAAGGAATTCTTCATGTCATGAACGGCAGAGCCTAATACAGCTGAAAAGTCAATCGATTCATCTTCTTTAGGCATACAATATTTCCGTGGTAAAATCAGTAAAATCAGTAAAATCAGTAAAATCAGTAGAATCAGTAAAAAAAGACAATTTAATTTGTATGAAATAGAGTTTTTTATCCATCTTATCAGACCTTTATCTGAATTTGATATTTGATATTTGATATTTTAGTTTGTGCATCGTTTTATTTTGGCATATGTAGAACATTTATTTAAAAATCAATGGAATTCATCTTGTTAAAGTTATATAACAATTTAACATATATAGATTGTCAAGTTTATAAGCAAGGCTAAGTCATGAAATTACAGCAACTCCGTTATATTGTTGAAGTACTCAATAACAATTTAAACGTCTCGGCTACCGCAGAAAGCTTGTTTACATCACAACCTGGGATCAGTAAGCAAGTGCGTATGTTGGAAGATGAGTTGGGCGTGCAAATTTTTGGTCGTAGTGGCAAACATCTGACTCATGTAACTGAAGCAGGCCAGGATGTGATCAACATATCTCGTCAAATACTAGCTAAAGTCGAAAGTATAAAAGCGGTGTCTCGTGAGCACACCTTGCCAGACCAAGGTAAGTTAAATATCGCCACTACCCATACTCAGGCAAGATATGCTTTACCGGATGTGATTAAAGGCTTTATGAATAAATATTCAAAAGTCTCGTTACATATGCATCAAGGTACACCTTCACAGATAAGTGATCTTGCGGCTAAAGGAGAAGCTGATTTTGCTATAGCCACAGAGTCATTGCATCTGTATAACGATCTGGTTATGTTACCCTGTTATCATTGGAACCGCAGCATTATAGTAAACCGAGACCATCCATTAGCGAAAAAGACCACCATCACCATCGAAGACATTGCGGTTTATAATTTGGTAACCTATGTATTCGGTTTTACAGGTCGTTCGTCTTTAGACCAGGCCTTCAGTAACGCAGGTATCGAGCCTAAAATTGTATTTACGGCTACAGATGCAGATGTTATCAAAACCTATGTGAGGTTAGGTGTAGGTATAGGAGTTATTGCTTCTATGGCAATTGATGACCATTTAGACTCAGATTTAGTCAAAATCGACGCCAGCCATCTGTTTGAGTACAGCACCACCAAAATTGGGTTTAGAAAGGGTTCCTTTTTACGCAGCTATATGTACGAGTTTATTGAACGTTTCGCTCCGCATCTTACTAAAACAGTAGTTGAAAAAGCTATGATGCTTAAAAACAATGACGAAGTAGAAAAAATGTTTAAGGGACTTACCTTACCCGTTAGGTAAAGCAGCGTCGAGCTTCTAGCTTAAAGATAAAAAAACGGCGTCATTTTAACAGGTGACGCCGTTTTTGTTTGACAGCCTAATTTAATCCGTAACCATTCTGCGTAGCGCGTAGCGACCGGCTACAAAGCTTACCTTAACACTCAATAATATTTACAGCTAAACCGCCTCTAGACGTTTCTTTATATTTAGATTTCATATCGTTGCCTGTTTCCCACATGGTTTTGATGACCTTGTCGAGTGAAACTTTGTGTTGTCCTGAGCCTCTTAAAGCAAGTCTTGAGGCGTTAATGGCTTTAATTGCTCCCATAGCATTTCTTTCTATACATGGGACTTGTACTAAGCCGCCGACTGGGTCGCAGGTTAAACCTAGGTTATGTTCCATTCCAATTTCGGCTGCGTTTTCAACCGCGTCTACCGATCCGCCGACTATTTCGGTTAATGCACCTGCTGCCATCGAACATGCAACACCTACTTCACCCTGACAACCCACTTCAGCGCCAGATATGGAGGCATTCTTTTTATATAAAATACCGATAGCTGCTGCGGTTAAAAAATAACGGCTGACTGTATCTTCGTCTACGGGTTTTACAAATTTATCGTAGTAACATAACACTGCCGGAATAATGCCTGCTGCGCCGTTTGTTGGTGCGGTCACAACGGTACCGCCAGCGGCATTTTCTTCGTTAACAGCCAATGCAAATAAATTTACCCAATCCATCGCAATCATAGGATCGGTATTTTTTTCATTTTGTAAACGGTGATATAAGCCAGGTGCTCGGCGCGTAACTTTTAAGCCACCAGGTAAAATCCCTTCAGTATGTATGCCTGTTTGCACACTTTTATACATCACTTGCCATATGTGCCAAAGTTTTTTGATTATTGCTTCTTTAGGTTGAAACACTTCTTCATTTTTCATCATTAATGAACTGATACGCAGACCATGTTCTTTACTGTATTCTAGTAACTGTTTAGCGCTGGAAAATTCATAAGGTACAGGTTGTTCTTCGTGAGTCAGCGCCGCAACTTTTTCTTTGGCAAAGTCTTCCTCTCGAATGATAAAGCCACCTCCTATAGAAAAATAGGTTTGTGAGGTAATGACAGTCTTATTAGTCATGGCATGAAAGGTCATACCGTTTGGGTGTTGGCTGAGGGATTTACGACGATGAAAAACTATTGCATTTAGTGCAGGAAATTTAATTAAATTTTTACCATCTAAGTTAAGTCTTTGGCAGCTACTCACCTTTTCGAGATAGGTATCCACCATCGAGCTATCGATAGTTTCGGGGGCATGACCAAGTAATCCTAAAATTACCGCTTTGCCCGTTCCGTGACCTTTACCTGTTTGTCCTAAAGAGCCAAACAGCTCTACCTTAATCTCATCAGTTGTATCGAAAAAACCCTGCTGAGATAATTCTCCACTAAAGGCTTTAGCTGCCCGCATTGGACCAACAGTGTGGGAACTGGAAGGGCCAATGCCGATACTAAACATATCAAAAACGCTGATCATATAGTTGATTCACTAAAATAGATAAAGACTAATTGTGCTAGTTAAACGCGAGTAGAACAATAGCAAGGCAGATATATGATTAGTCTAATAGTGTAAAGATTGCTTTAAGTGTTTTAACATAGTGGTTGGAAATATTAGAAATGATTCGACAGATTTCTCACAAAAGCGGCCGTCGCACCCCATATATTATGGTTTTTCCAAGGGATGAAATAGACAGGGAATTGCCCGTCTTTGCGTTTAACCCAATGAATCAAATGATTCTGTTGATCTATTAAGAAAGTTAGGGGTACTTCAAAGGTGCTTTCAACTTCATTTTTATCCAATATGAAGGTCGTTGGTGCAGAGATAAAGCCAATATAAGGTATCACTTCATAACGACTCACCGTGCGATACAAAGGCAAATTACCGACAACTTCGACTTCTTTTGGATGTAAACCTACTTCTTCATGGGTTTCACGCAATGCCGTCTCGACCAAAGAATTATCAGTTGGCTCCTGTTTACCACCTGGGAAACTTACTTGACCGGCATGATGTTTTAAGTGACGTGCTCGGACTGTAAACAAAACAGCTAGCTCATTGGTGTATTCCAATATAGGCAGTAATACAGCTGCAGGTTTCCCCGGCTCTGGAAGAGGAAAGTCAGCCTCACTATTGACTTGTTTGGCGTGATGAAAACGAGTGAGGAATTGCGCTTTATTCATGGGACTTTATCCCAGCATTCGATAATGCGGGATTTTGGCTTAACACTGGTAATATTTTTGATACCTTATCTAAGCACTCCTGATATTCATCTTTAGCATCAGAGTCAAGCACAATACCTCCTCCTGCCCAGCAATGGATTTTTTGCAGGTTATTGGATTGTTTGTTTGATTCTTCGTGTGTTTTTTCGCATAGCAGGGTGCGAATACAAATATTGGTATCCATATCTCCAAAAACACCAATATAACCAATACTGCCGCAGTAAATACTACGGTTGTTGGGCTCTAGCTCGTCGATAATTTGCATAGCCCGTATTTTTGGTGCACCGGTAATTGAGCCTCCGGGGAAAGCGCCTTGCAACAAATCAATAGGACTGCTGGTTTTTTTTAGCTTACCTGTGACTGTGCTCACTAGATGATGAACTGCGGCAAAACTTTCTAATTTAAATAACTCTGGGACTTTAATGCTGCCTGGTTGGCAATGTTTGCTTAAGTCATTACGCAATAAATCAACAATCATCAAGTTTTCAGCTCGGTCTTTTTCTGCACTTAATAATGAGTCAATTTGTTGTTGATCTTCCTTTGCGTCATTGCTGCGTGGCCTTGTTCCTTTAATGGGCTTAGTTTGCACCACTTGCTCATTTACTGATAAAAAACGTTCAGGTGAAATACTCATCACTACGCTCTGTGCTAAACGGATAAATGCAGAAAAGGGCGCATGATTTGCCTTCCTTAATCGTTGATAAGCCTGCCATTCATCACCGATATAATTGGCTGAAAAACGCTGAGCTAAGTTAATTTGGTAACAATCGCCGGCCTGTAAGTATGACGAAATGCTCGATAACTTTTGTGTATATTGCTCTTGGCTCATATTAGCCTGCCAGTGACTGGTTAAACTAAATGAATGAGACGTGTCATTACAAGTATTACTACAGTGCAATAATTGTTGAATGTCCTTGATTGAAGGATGGGGATATTGGTCCAAATAACATAAAAAAAATTGCTGATTAATATTGTCTTTAATAATGCTCCACGTATAAATTCCCACCGCCATATCTGGCGTCAAGTACTCGTTTGCATTTTTATTCGGTAAACTCTCAAAACGTTTACCTAAATCATAACCAAACAAACCTAGTGCACCTGCCATATAGGGCAGTGCAAAGCCATGACTAGATACCACTTGATTGCTGGGCATGTATTTTTCAAGCAGACTTTGCATCAAAGACAAAGGATTGAGTACGCTTTCTTCGTTTTGATCAGTATCTTGTTGCCAAACAGTGCTGGTGTTGCCAATGGTGGTGATACTGGCAATTGGATTGGCAACCATTATATCGAAGCGGCCATCTTGACGTTCGCAGTCAGCAGAGTCTAAGAACATTGCCCAAGGTTTATCTGCGAAGTGGGCAAATATATCTGCCATTGAATAGTTAATGGGTAAATCAAGAGAGCGGACTATTAATGAGTATGTGTGATTGTTCATGGTGACTACTTTTATGTAACTAAAAAAACAGCTGATGTGTTACTGAACGCTCGCCTCCCGAATTTTCGTGGAGCAAATTGTGCGATCAGGTTATCATATCAATTAGTGAAAATTTAACCCAGAAAATTTAAGAGGCATCTATGGCTGTTATCCGTCAGCATGATTTTATCGACAGTATTGAAGAGTCATTACAGTTTATTTCTTATTATCACCCCCTTGATTACATCAAAGCTGTAGAAAAAGCTTATAACAAAGAAAAAAGTCAGGCGGCAAAAGATGCCATGGCGCAGATACTTATCAACTCGCGCATGTCTGCTGAGGGTAAACGCCCTTTGTGTCAAGATACCGGCATAGTGACCTGTTTTGTGAAAATAGGTATGGGTGTGCAGTGGGATAAAACAGACTTGACCGTGCAACAAATGGTCGATGAAGGTACTCGCCGCGCTTACTTAAATCCTGATAATCCATTACGTGCGTCGATTGTCGCTGATCCTGCGGGAAAACGAATTAATACGAAAGACAACACACCAGCTGTTGTGCATATTGATACTGTGCCAGGCGGTGAAATTGAAATTATGATTGCGGCCAAAGGCGGCGGCTCTGAAAACAAATCTAAAATGGTTATGCTCAACCCTAGTGACGATATTGCCGACTGGGTAGTCAAAACGTTGCCCACTATGGGCGCGGGTTGGTGTCCACCAGGAATGCTTGGAATAGGCATCGGTGGTACGGCCGAAAAAGCCGCCGTGTTAGCCAAAGAAAGTCTGATGGATCCTGTTGATATTCAAGAATTAATAGACAGGGGAGCCCAAACAACTGACGAGAAGCTACGTTTAGACATTTTTAAGAAAGTGAACGACTTAGGTATCGGTGCACAAGGGTTAGGTGGATTAACCACAGTGGTAGATGTCAAAATTAAATCCATGCCCACACACGCTGCATCTAAACCTGTAGCGATGATACCCAACTGTGCGGCGACCCGCCATGCGCATTTTCATCTAGACGGTTCTGGCCCTGCTGTATTTACGCCGCCTAAATTAGAAGACTGGCCAAAAGTGACTTGGGAAGTGGCTGAGGGCACCCGCCGCGTTGATTTAAACACAGTGACTAAAGATGATATACAAGATTGGAAAGTAGGCGAAACGGTATTATTGTCAGGCAAAATGTTAACCGGACGTGATGCAGCGCACAAGCGTATACAAACCATGATGGATAACGGTGAAGGTCTGCCTAAAGGTGTTGATTTAACCAATCGTTTTATTTATTACGTTGGGCCAGTAGATGCAGTACGCGATGAAGTAGTAGGTCCAGCAGGCCCCACTACTGCCACACGTATGGATAAGTGGACCGATATGATGTTAGAAAAAACCGGCTTAATTGGTATGATTGGTAAAGCTGAGCGTGGACCTGCTACCGTAAAAAGTATCGCTAAACACAAATCGGTTTATTTAATGGCAGTAGGCGGAGCGGCTTACCTTGTATCTAAAGCGATAAAAAAATCACGTGTGGTGGCATTTGAAGACCTAGGCATGGAAGCGATCTATGAATTTGATGTAGAAGATATGCCAGTCACTGTCGCTGTCGACAGCACAGGAGCGAATGCTCATGAAACAGGCCCCGCTATATGGAAAATCAAAATAGCTGAAATGGAAAAATAATTTTTTTGTTAACAGCGACGGTAAATTTCATGATTAATTTACCGTTTTTTTATTGGTAGCGTTACAACAAGAGCAAAACACCTCACTATGAGCCAATTTAACACCGCTGCTTTACTGACAATATCAAACTCTATTTCTGTCGGTCTATTTTTATTAGGAAGCTTAATTGGTGCCTTGATTGCTGGTATTAGATCCAAGAAGCGAGCGCAGCAGATAATCAAACACAACAGTTTGTTTGCGGCTCAGCAAGAAACACAATTAAGAGATCAACTTGCAGAACAAGGTTTGACGATAAAAGCTCTACTCACAGAGCAACGCTCAGCTCAGCAAGAACAAATGTATACACAAAATAAGTTAGGCCAGTTAACTCAGCGAGTAGAAAGAATTGCTGAGCTAGAAATAGAAAAAAGCTACTGGCAACAGCAATATCAACAAAGCAGTAAAATTGCATCTGAACTACGCACCCAACTCGAATCACAAGCGGCCCGATTTGAACAAGAGCAAATTGCCAGTAAAGATAAATTACAATTGTTAGAAGCCGCCGAAAAACGCTTACAAGAACAGTTTGAAAATATAGCCAATAAAATTTTTGAACAAAAACAAGAAAAATTTAGCCAATCAAGTAAGGCGGGTTTGGATTCTATTTTATCACCCTTAAAGGAGCAGATTGAAGGCTTTAAAAAACAAGTCACAGATCAATATGTTAAAGAAGGACAGGAGCGAGCATCCCTCAAAACTGAAATCTTAGGTTTAAAAGAGCTTAATCAGCAAATTACTCACGATGCAGCTGCGTTAACCAAAGCCTTAAAAGGCGATAACAAAGTCCAAGGTAACTGGGGTGAAGTGGTTTTAGAACGAGTATTAAAAGAATCTGGATTGCGCGAGGGCCATGAGTTTAACACTCAAGTTGCGTTAAAAAATGAGTATGGAAAAAGTTATCAGCCGGATGTAGTCGTACATTTACCTAACGACAAAGATGTGGTGATTGATTCAAAAGTGTCTCTTGCAGCCTACGAACGTTATTTTAATGAACATGATGACGAGCTAGGAAGGGCTGTGCATTTGAAAGATCACGTTAATTCGTTGCGCAATCATATAAAAGAACTCGGCAAAAAAGACTATCAAGACTTAAAAGGCATTCGCACTTTAGACTATGTGCTTATGTTTATCCCCATAGAATCTGCGTTTTTGCTTGGTGCTGATCAAGCGCCTGAGTTAATGAAACTCGCTTTTGATCATAACATCATGCTGGTTAGCCCGACTAACCTGCTGGTGGCACTGCGGACTATTAATAACATTTGGCAATACGAATATCAGAATCAAAATGCGCAAAAAATTGCCGATAATGCTGCTAAACTTTACGATAAATTCCATGGTTTTATGCTCGATATGGATAAAGTAGGTAAAGCGATAGAATCAAGTCAGAAGAGTTATGATAGCGCTATGAACAAATTATCTACAGGTAAAGGCAACCTTGTAAGGCAAGTAGAACAATTCCGTAAACTAGGTGTGCAGAGTAATAAAAAGTTGGATGAAAACTTACTAGATAATGCCGAGTTTGGGGGGAGCTAGAATAAAAAAAGCAGCGACGAGTTTTCTACCTTCACGTTTTCAGCTAAAAGCTTCTTACCACATAGGTCAAATAGATTTTTCCATATGTGGTTACGTGCAAAGAGAAAATAGATAATGTAGAACCTTATTTTTTTCTTTGTATGTTGATTTTTTTAGCTATTGTGTTTATAGGTTTATAAAAAAACAGCCTCAAAAGAGGCCGTTTTCCTAAGGTAGATCACTAGAATAATCTACCTACCATGTTGAACGTTTGGTCCGTTCAAGAACAATTCTTTTACAGCTTTATTCGCGAGGAAACTGTCTGTAAAGCTATGAGTTAAACGGCTTATATTCTGTCGTTAAGAGCGATGACTATAGCCGAGCTGTTTAAACCGTTTTCAGAGGCCCATACTAATACAGTTTTGCCGTCTTTTTCAGGCGCTTTTAAATCACCCCTTGGAATTTTCTTGATCATCAAGGTACCTGTTTCAACCGAGTCGTTTAGCATAGCAGTGCGTAGAAGGCTGTTTCCGTCACAAGATACGCCTGTATAATAATCTTTGAGCTTCATTCTGTAGTCAGACTGAACTCGTTTCATTTTTTTTCGCAGTTCACCTTTGTCATCTGCTTTGACAATAGTGCAGATGTTTTGTAATGCTACATTGATGTCAGCCTGTGCGTTGCCAGCAAATAGTAAAGATGCGGTTGCGATAGCGATAGAAGTTTTAACTATTTTCAACATGGTTAAGTCCTCGGTTGATATACTTAGGGTTTATGTTTAATTGCAGCGGTTGCTGTTGCTGTCTTCATGTAATCTAGTGAAGCCATTAAACCGCAATCAGATCGATTGAAAAACATGCAAACTGATACTTAGGTATGAGAAGTGATTACTTTCTTTTAATGGGGGAGTTGAAACCCCAAAGGTTAATACTGAAAAAATTAGGTTTACCAGACGAATAATAGTTAATCTTTATCACCGAGTTTAGAATAATTTAGTTATGCCAAAGCTTAGAAATTATGGTTTAGCGCTATTAGAGGTCAAGCAAGTCATAAACTTATACTCGGCATTAGCTAGATGACAACAGAGCATGTTGCAGCCTCCGGATAGTCAATAAAGTTATAGTACTAGGTTACTAATGTGCTGTAACTATGCCTGAAATTCGTACTCTCTTTAGCGTCTAACACTCTGGCCGATTTAATTTAAGTCAATTAATACCTGATCTTTGCCTACAGTTATTCATCTATGCACTGAAATTGAATTTTGTTATCATTATGATGTGTTTATAGAAGAACTTTTTTTAAAAAATAAATTTTCACATAATTGATGCTTATCGCTATTTACGTGACCTGAGAACCTAAGTTGTGCAAAAAGATACTTGTTCTATCCACAGAACTAGGTAATGTAAAATTGGAAATAAAAAAGTGTAGTCATTAAGAATATTATTGGGTGCGTACATCCGATATTTACATCCTTGAGGGCACATAAAATCTTGCATCCAGTCGTTAACCGGAATGTTGATTACATCTTCGAGTTGTGTTTAAAAAAGGAGTCTAAATGTCGAATGTTTTTTCTGATGAAAAGCCCACAGTAAGTGGCGATGGGAAGTCTAAAGAAACAGCGCTTCATTTTAATAAAGTAAGAACGAGTCAAGAAGCAATGAAGCTATCTTATCAATACCTAGAAGGAATTGGCTATAAAGTTAACTTAGCAGATAGGCAAAATGGAGGTGTTGAAAACGCTTATGCCTTTTATTTTTGGAAAACAAATGTCGGTACTATCTGGTTTAAAATTCCTTTTTTCCAAGGATTCTAGGAAAATTCACCTAATAAACACGCATAGATAGAAGGTTTTATGACGAACTAATCATTTTTTAGGTAAGTCTTGTTGGAAATTTATTTACCTTATATTAAATGTGAATTTGACCCGATTTTTTGTTTCGTGACTCAATAGGGGCGTGTATTAATTTTACTATTTTAACACAACTCTGTATTTTGCTTTACCACCTCTTAGGTGATTGATAGCGTCATTAATTTGCTAAAACGGGAAGCTTTTTGTTTGTGGTTCAATACTGCTTAATTTAGCAAATCCCATATTTTTTGATAGTGGTTGGACTGCCTACTGGAGAACTAGATATGGTGTGTTGCAGACACATTGATGGGAGATGTTAGAATATTAAGGTTTGAGTATGGTGCCTGTATTCAACCGTTAGTTATATAAGTATAGTTCCAATGTGATTACACGTTGAAGTTGAAAATTATTAGACCAAAAATTCTGAGTGAGCTGGCATTAATATCATGATTTTTTGAGCCCAAAATAAAGTGGGTACCTAGCTTAAAATCTTCAACTTTTGGCTTCACTTAGTTAAAAGTAGTTGCTTGACATACCTAAGCATTTAATAATTTTAGTACTATGTTACCCAGGTAATTATATCCATGACGGCAGCTTTTTAGTGGAGTTGATGTCGAAATCAAATAATGTGATAAATGTATTAATACTGCCACAGAATAGCGGCCCTGCTTTTTCTAAATTAATCCCTCCAAGCATAGACAATGCAATGTCAGCATCTGCACGTAATTTATTGGCAAAACAATTATAGTGAAGAATGATTTTGTCTGTGTTGCAGTTATTGTGACCGCTTTGATCACAATAACTGCAATAGCCAGAATGCCATCTTAGGCCTGCATGTTCTCTACTTTTTAGTGTTCATGCTTAGTTCGTTGTGTGATTTTTTTTTGCATAAAAGCCCGAACTTAGTTTATCGGATTTATAAAGTCACGTTAACCCAACCAATTTTTACATAGCTCTTGATCTATTACTTCTAGAGCTATTGTGTCATTAGGTGCATCGTTTGCAACAAAAGTCAGTTGTTTGAGTTTTTTATCACGCAATATAGTGAGTTGCACAACCTGCCCTGTAGATAAATAGTTAAGTTGCGCGAATAAGTTCTCTTTACTTACCGCCCATTTATCTATTGCTATCATTACATCACCTACTTGTAATCCAGAATCATAGGCAGCAGTTTTCTCTGTCACTTGAATTATTTGTATGCCTATTTCCAGCGCTTTTATTTGTGCACCAAATTCAATTTTAGTAGGGGTTGTGTTCATTACACCGCCTTTATCATCGAGATTTTCCCTTGGCGTAAAATGACACTCAACTCCAAATTTATCTAGTAGCTCGAGAAACGGTAACTCTTCGGTGGAATATAAGGCAGATTGGAAAAAATCACTTAAATCTAAATTCAGCTGTGTTTTGACAATATTTTGAATAACGTCTACTTTGGTAGGGATATCAAGTTTACCGTGTTGATCCCACAAATGTCGCATCACATCATCTAAGCTATTATTTCCGTTACTTTTAATTTTTATCAGTAAATCTAAACACATCGCCAAAATAGCGCCTTTGTTGTAGTAACTGACGATATTATTCACTGCACTTTCATCTTGTTTGTAAAACTTGGTCCAAGCATCAAAACTTGACTGGGTAATAGTTTGTTTAAAACGGCCCTTATTGCGTACAAGCCGAGTAAGGTTTTGACCTACGACTTTTAAATATTCTGCCTGAGTGATAAGTCCACATCTACGTAAACTAAAATCGTCGTAGTAGCTAGTAAATCCTTCATAGATCCATAATTGTTCTGTGTATTGCTCTTTGTCTAGCGCTGCGCCAAACAACTCTTGAGGTTTGATCCTCTTTACATGCCAAGTATGGAAAAACTCATGACTGCACAAACTTAAAAAGACTCGATAGCCATCTGTCATTTTTTCCGAATTAGACAAGCTGGGTAAATCATTTCTACTGTACATTAGTGAGGTCGAACTTATATGCTCAAGCCCGCCAAAAGCATTATCTGTTAGCAGCGTGATAAATTGATAACGCTTTACTGGAGGTAAGTCAGCAAAGAATTCAATATGGTGCTGACATATTTTAGTTAAATCTTTTGTTATGCGATTAACGTCCGCTTGATGCCCACCGGCGAGTATCAATTCAAATTCCACGTTAGCGGCAGAAAATGGCAAAATATCGAATTCACCTAACAATACTGGATGATCAATTAATTCAGAGTAGTTGTTGGCCCAGTATTCCCCAAATGCATGCTTATTAGGCATCTCGGTTGGCATAGTAGTGGCAACCTTCCAATGGGATAATTTAGGTTGAATAGGCTGTGCCAATGTTAATCTGCAAGGTTGATCAGTTTGCCCAGCAACCGCCAAGAACATATTGGTGCCGTTGAAAAATGCCATCTCATCATTAATATAAGCACCTCTAACCGATAAATCAAAAGCATAAACTTGGTACTTTATAGTCAGAGCAGTATTAACTGCTTGTATTTTCCAGGTTTGTTTATCGTGTTTTTGGATGTTTAAATTTTGTCCCGCATCATCCTGTGCACTAATAGTGACTATTTCTTTGGCAAAATCGCGGATCATATAACTACCTGGGATCCAAGCCGATAAAGTCAGTACTTGTCCGTTGATGTCTGGACTTGCTATGTGCAGGCTCACATCAAATAGATGACCAACAATAGATGAGACGTTAACGTGGTAATTAATAGGTGAAATATGAGTATGCATGGTGTTTCTCTGTCTAATGGTATTTCAACGACTCTAATGGTGTGAATCAATAAACATGCCGAATTATATTGTTGTTTTAATGAACTTTATTTAAAGTTAACTTTCATATGAATCGCCGATAATAGCAAAGGTGTTCGGGGATTATTAATTAAATGGCAATTTTGCAGGAAAAATTTGGGCTGACCAATGAAGATCTAAGAAAAATTCGTTCTATGCGCCCCGGAAGACCTGTTGATTTACAATTGACTATGGCCACAACTATCAAAAGGGTAAGAACCGAGTTTGTGGGAATGGATGGTACGCGTTGTATGATCTTCAAATATCCAAATGAAGGTAAGTGGGGATCTTTGTCTGATGGAATTTTTAGAGACAAGTCGTTGATCGCTAGATATATCCTTGAGGACGATACGGGCGAAATTATAGCATTTAAAGTTAAAATTTTACTGGTCGCCACTAAACCTAGCCATTTGATTTTCACAAGTTTTCCTCTAATTATTCAAAGGCATGATTTACGTGCTGAACCCAGAGCACAAACTCAAATTTCTGCCAGTATGTTAGATGCCGAAACTGATTCTGTAATATGTGAGTCTCAGATTTTGGATATATCAATAAATGGTTGTCGAATGAGTATCGATAAGAAGGCGATAGGGACTCGGCCAAAACTTAGACAAGTCGTCAAAATGTATTTTGCAGTATCTAAAGACAAGAAAACTTTCCTGACTGGCACTATTATGAATTCTAAATCTGATGAAGTTTGCTTATATTACGGTGTTAAATTTGAAACTCTTGAAATAGAAATTAATCAATTACTGAAGAACTTCATGTCGGTTACAGAGTAATTCGTTAATATGATCGGCAACTCATTAGGTTTTAATTGACGCAAGCCGATGCAGTTATTAAATTAACGTTAATGAAATATCAATGAGGTTTATATGCGTCAAATAGAGTTTCTGCTAAATGAATATGGCGAAAGTCACAAAAATAAAACCAATATTCTTATTCATGTAATTGCAGTACCGGCAATATATTTTGTCACTTTGGCCCTCATTTGGTCTATTCCCACTCCTGATTTTCTAGGTTATTTTGATGTAACCTGGGCACATGTTCTGGTTATTCCAACATTGTATTATTACTTTCGTTTGTCTGGACCAATAGGCGCTGCTATGACGCTTTTATCTATAGTATCTTTATTTGGGATCAAACTGCTGGCATCCCTAAATATTTCTGTATGGCAATTCAGTATTATATTATTTTTGCTGATGTGGATATTACAGTTTATAGGGCATGATATTGAAGGTAAAAAACCGAGCTTTTTAAAAGATTTACAATTTTTACTAATAGGACCTGCTTGGTGGTGGGTTCATTGGTTAAAACGTTTAAATATCAATTACTAATATTATTGATCAAATCTACAGTAAGTTGCGATAGAACAACACTATTCTAAGCTCAAGAAAGAGATTCCTTGATCTGTTTTTCGTATAATTATTTTTTGTCCATTATTCGGGAATACATGTGCCTAAGTGGGAAACATTAGTCGATAGCAGAGAACGGTTGTTTTGGACCTTGCATACCGCGGGTTGGAGTGGCTTTGCCATTATTTATTATATCGGTTCATTTCTACAAGAAATGCGCAGTATATGGGTATTTGTAATAGTACTTAATGCCTATGCAGGCTGGTTGCTGACTATTCCGCTTCGATATATTTATCGCAAAGCGTTGACCTTAACCCCCCTCAAAATGCTCATTCTGGTAGGTGCAAGTTTATATTTTACCGCATTGATTTGGACCTTGGTTAAAAATGTCAATAACTGGGAAATATATAAAAAAGGTTATCGACCAGAAGAATGGTATTGGTATTTTAAGGACACAATCAATTCTATAATAATGATTGGATGTTGGACTGGTGGTTATTTTGGCGTCAAAAACTATCAGATGTTACTCAGAGAAAAACAAAATGTGCTTAAAGCGTCCTCTATGGCTCATCAAGCGCATATCAAAATGCTAAGATACCAGCTGAACCCACATTTTCTTTTTAACACCCTTAATGCCATTTCAACGCTTATCCTGATGAAAGAGAATAAAAAAGCTGAATCTATGGTCAGTCGTTTAAGTGACTTTTTACGTTACTCTCTTGATAAAGATCCTATTCAACGTGTGCCTCTTATTCAAGAAATTCAAGCTTTAGAGCTGTATTTAGAAATTGAAGAGGTTAGATTTGAGGATCGACTTACAGTCGTTTGGGACATAGAGGAAAAGACTAAACATGCTCTTGTACCAAGTCTGATTTTACAACCTATTATTGAAAATTCTATTAAGTTTGCAATTTCCAAATTACAAGACGGCGGAAGTATCAGTATTTCAGCGAAAACCTTTGGTCGTGATTTGATGTTAAACGTCAGTGATAATGGACCAGGTGCTGAGATTAAAAATGGTCAATTACCCATAAGCAAAGGTGGTGGAGTTGGGCTGCAGAATATTCAGGAACGATTAGAGGCTTTGTATATCAATAAACATTCTTTTGTGATTTCACACAATTACCCAACAGGGATAAAAGTTAATATCCGTATTCCATATGAAATAAGCGAGAACTTAAGTGACTAAAATATTGAGAATTAGCACAGTAATAGTTGACGACGAACCCCTCGCTCGAAAAGGGTTGTTTTTACGCTTGGCTGAGTTTGACAACATTGACATTGTTGGTGAGTGTAAAAATGGCATAGAAGCAGTAACACTTATTCCTCAAGTTCGTCCTGACTTGGTATTTTTAGATATTCAAATGCCAGGGTTAAATGGTTTTCAAGTCATCAATAAACTTCAAGAACTAAAGCAACCCATTCCTTTGATTGTGTTTGTTACTGCCTTTGACTCCTATGCCATCAAAGCTTTTGACGTACATGCTTTAGATTACGTGTTAAAACCAGTGGATGGGAGGCGTCTTAAAGACGCTGTGGATAAAGTGCAATTGACATTAGAGCACAAACAACAGGATGGTGATAATCAAAAACTTGCTAGACTGGTTGCAGATTTTACGGGTGACGATTGTGAAGATATTTTACGAAAATTAGCCAGCGGTGAAAGCATTACCACTAATCCTTATCCTGATATTTTAGCGATAAAAGATGGTTCAGTGGTTACCCGCGTTGGGGTAAATGATATTCAATGGATTGATGCCGCAGGTGATTACATGTGTGTACACGCGACAGATCAGACTCACATTATGCGCCGAACTATGAAAGAACTAGAGAAAGATCTTGATCCCACAAAATTTGTACGAGTTCATCGTTCGGCTATTGTTAATATTAAATTTGTGCAAAAAATGATCAGTCATATTAGTGGCGAATACCACTTAATATTAAACAACGGCACAGAGCTCAAAGTCAGTCGTAGTTACAGGGACCGAGTTAAAGAGATGATTAACTTATAGCGCCAGTTCATGAAATAAAATACTTAGTATTAAATAATTCTTGTTGGATCTTCAGTAAATATTTATCTAGAGGTTTTTTTTGTTGCCAACTTATCTCAATGGGATGAGTGACTAATCGGTTATTGTGTTCACCCACCATAATATTATTTTGTTTAGCTAAGGCTTGCTCAACTGCGTAAGCACCCATCTTTGTAGCTAGAATTCTGTCTTGACTGACTGGCGACCCCCCCCTTTGTACGTGTCCTAAAATAACCGGGCGACACTCAATTTGAGTTTTATCTGTGATCATCTTCGCAAGACTTATCACACCACCCGGTAATAAGTTTTCACTAGTAACAACGATATAACTTGAAACACCTCTTTGACTGTAAACCGCGTGCAGATGTTCAATAATATTATCAACTTCCAAATCAATGTCATTGCAACATTCTGGGACTAAAACCCTATCAGCAGCTGATGCCACAGCTGCATTTAAGGCAATAAACCCTGCATGCCTGCCCATTACTTCAATCAAAAATATACGCTCAAAAGCATCTGCAGTATCTCGTACCTTATCGATGGAATCTAATGCGGTTTCTATGGCTGTAAAATAACCAATAGTTGCATCTGTGCCACTTATGTCATTGTCTATGGTGCCAGGTAAGGCTATGACTTGACCTTTGTAGTATTTACATAAATGATGAGCACCACGAAAAGAACCATTACCGCCAATCACTAATAATGCATCTACATTTAAATCGTGCAGGTTTTTTGCTGCCGCTCTACCACTTTCCTCAGTATGAAAATCCTCACAGCGACCACTTTTTAATACAGTGCCGCCCCGCTGAATTATATTAGTCACATTGGAAGGGCCGAGGAGTTTAAATTCTTGATCAATTAAGCCGTTATAACCATGTTTATAACCGATCACTTCAAGTTCATAATGTTCGGCCGTTAGTACGATTGAACGAATGCAAGCATTCATACCAGGGGCATCACCACCAGATGTCAAAACAGCGATTTTTTTCATGACGTTATCCTCTATGTGATTTGTATTAATAGCTCTAATCTAGAGTAGAATGTAAAGATCTTATAAACAAAATTATTTATAAAGAAATTAGCCAGTTAGTAGTCACTAATATTGATATTTGAGCTGAGTGATTAAGATTTATTTGGATAAGCTATGAAGCTAACAAATATAGGAGCAAAAAACACTGGTATGGTTTTTTCTCTCATTAACGACGGCTGTTTTGTGGGGGATATTGCCGGTCTTTTTAATGCTGAGTTTAGAAAAAATGGATGCTGTTACTATTACCCTATACCGATTTTTTGTAGCTGGAATATTTATATTTTTGTTGTTGTTGTTGAAAAGCAAGTCTTTACCCCGTCTTTCCGACATAGGCAGTATCAAAGGCATATGCTTATTAATTGCAAGTTTGTTCTTGGTGATTAATTATGTAGCAAATGTAAAAGGCTTAGAGTATCCCAACCCAGAAACAGCACAAATAGTGATGCAAACTGCACCATTTATGCTGATGTTAGGAGAAGTGGTATTTTTTAAAGAGTGTTTAAGCCTACTTGAAATCTGCGGTGCGGTGATGCTTTTTGTGGTTTAATTTTATTTTTTTAATGACAGGTTTACCAATTTATTTTTGTCTTTGAATCAGTTAACAACGGGTATATTAATTATTTTGTTCGCAGTTACCACTTGGGCGGCATATGCATTGATGCAAAAGCCTTTGTTAAAAGTACTCACGGCTAAACAGTTAACTTTACTGATTTATGCTTAGGTATAGGCTTTTGTGTGTTGTTACCTTTTTCTAATATGACTCAACTGATGGATATGCAGATGATACATGTATTAGCGCTGCTGTTTTGTTGCGCGAATACGGTAGTCGCATATGGTGCGTTTACCGAAGCCCTCAACATATGGCAAGCAGCCAAAGTCAGTGCAGTTCTGGCCATGGCCCCTATTTTACCTTTTTAAGTATGTTAATCGCAGTGGAGTGGCTGCCACAATACTTTACTGCCAGCTACTTAGACCATTGCATTGGGCTTATATTGGCGCGGCTGTTGTTATTATTGGTTCTGCTTTGACAGCTTTAGGCACAGCAAAGGTTGTTTGACTGTTTTACTCTCTGAATATTTAACTAAATTTGACTAATAAAGAGTTTTGGTTTGCCCATACCTGTTTCACTATCCTTGCAAATGGTGTCTTAGTCATATGAATAGAAACGTATATTTCGAGATTCTTTTTATAGCAATTAATAGAGTTTTATAACCGTTTTCGCTGTTGAAACTTGTTGAGGTTATTCTTGTTATTGATTTCACTTCATTACTCACAATAGAAGATCCGATGTTTTACTTCTAAAATATCTTCGCATGGTAGCCCTTTACTCGAGTATCTCATTAAAGCTGTACTCAAACAGAATATTGAAACTGACTAAATAATATCCATATTGCGTACCTAATTCGTGCAGTACATTTACCTGCGGTGGTTTGGCTATCGGTGATGAATACCTAACGTTGTCAGAATGTTCACTTATCCATCAGTTTTTGTCATATGCGTAGATTATCATTATATGTTTTAGCGTAAATCCTCGGTTTATTTTGTTAAAGTAACGATTCATAGCAAAAAGGAAAAATAACGTGTTTGATTTTTGTGTGGTAGGAGGCGGAATGGTTGGTTCGGCCATGGCTCTGGGGTTAGCAAAGATTGGCTTTAAGGTGGCAATCATTGAACCCTTTATGCCTGTGCCTTTTGAATATAAACAACCACCTGATATGCGGGTCGCTGCCATCAGTTTAACGTCAGAATCATTGTTGCAAGGCTTAGGCGCATGGTCACATATTAAGAATATGCGATTGTGCCCTTACAAGCGTTTATCAGTATGGGACAAACCTTCTTGTCGTACAGACTTTGATTGCAATGCCATAGAGCAACCACATCTTGGGCATATTATTGAAAATAGACTTGTTCAATTGGGCTTGCATGCAGAATTGCATGATAATCAAAACGTAGTTTTTTATAAAAATTTAAAAGTCACGAATATAACATCTACGGATGTATCTCAAGTGACCCTAGAAGATAACCAAATTATTCAAGCGAAAATTCTGATAGGTGCTGATGGTGCTAATTCAGCCGTTCGCGATGCTGTCAACATAGGTGTGCAAGGTTGGCAATATGCGCAACAGGCATTAGGCATTCAAATTAAAACTTATGATATGCAACAGGACATTACCTGGCAACAATTCACAGCAGATGGACCTATGGCATTTTTACCTTTATATGATGGTTTTGCATCTCTGGTTTGGTATCACAACGCACAAGACATTAGACACTTGAAAAGTTTGTCTAAAATGAAGCTTAAACAACATATATTGCAACACTTCCCCGCTGATTTGGTAGATTTTGAAGTACTTGATGTGGCTGGCTTCCCATTGACCCGCATGCATGCTAATCAATATTTTAAAGGTAATACTGTGCTGATTGGTGATGCTGCTCATACTATTAACCCATTAGCTGGTCAGGGGGTCAACTTAGGCTTTAAAGACGTTACCGCCTTGCTTAGCGCAATCAATGAAGAGCTTGCAGTACATGACCGCTCAACTATTTTGCAACCGAGTCATTATTGTCATTGGCTAAAAAAATATGAAATAGCTCGCCGCAAAGATAACCTAGTGATGATGAGTGCCATGGATTTGTTATATTCAACATTTAGTAATAATAATTTGCCGCTCAAAATGTTGCGGAATCTAGGTTTGATGTTGGCGGATCATTCGGGCCCAATAAAAAACAATGCAATGAAATATGCTATGGGCCTAGCATAAAAATCAAGTTTTCATACGAGACATAAACAAACCCCGATAAAAGAGTAGGTAACACATGACAGTATTAATTATTTTAGGCGTGTTATTTATTGCTTTAGTTATCATTGTTCCATTGATAGAGCGTTCTAAATTCAGAATGTCTGGTGAACAAATGGGTAAATTAGGTCGCTGGATATTACCTTTGTTAGTTATTATGGTCATTATTCAACTGGTAATGCATTACGCTAACTAAAGCGATTCACCTTAGTATATTTTACTATATTTTTTAGATTAATTAAGTAGGCAGATTAAATGGCAGTTCATTGGTACCCCGGGCATATGCACAAGGCCCAAAAAGAAATAAAAGAAGCGTTGCCACAAGTTGATGTATTAATTGAAGTACTTGACGCACGGATACCTTATTCCAGCGAAAACCCTATGATTGCTCAGCTACGGGGAGATAAACCTTGTATCAAAGTCTTGAGTAAAACTGACCTCGCTGATCCAGTGGTTACGGCCGCATGGCAGGAGTTTCTAGAGCGAGAAAGATCTGTTAAAACGTTCACATCTACAACTGAAGAGCCCGCCAAGGTGAAACAAATCTTGGCACTATGCAGGAAAATGTTACCTGAAAAAGATGCTAGCGTGAAAGCTATCCATACGATGATCGTGGGTATTCCAAATGTAGGAAAGTCGACTCTGATCAATATTCTAGCCGACCGTGTTATCGCTAAAACGGGTAACGAAGCGGCAGTAACTAAGACACAACAGCGGATTAATTTGGGTAATGGCATTACTTTGTTCGACACACCTGGAATATTGTGGCCAAAGTTAGAAAATCCTAATAGCGGTTATCGATTAGCCTCTACAGGTGCAATTAAAGACACCGCTATGGAATATGACGATGTGGGCTTTTTTGCCGCTGATTATTTGATTAAGGCTTACCCAGAATTACTTAAAGCGCGTTTTGAATTAGCCAATATACCCGACACTGAAATTGAGTTCCTAGAACTAGCAGCAGCGCGTCGAGGGGCATTAATGACGGGTGGGCGGGTTAACCTGCATAAAATATGTGAAGTGTTTATTAACGAATTACGTTCTGGAAAACTTGGGCGTATTAGTCTTGAAACACCGAAAATGATTGAACAAGAGGTGATAGAAATGGCTGAAGTGGCGGCCAAAAAAGCCGCAGATAAAGTCGATCGTAAAGAACGTTTTAAAACAGGCTCTTTGACGCCTGATAAAAAAGACCGTAAAGAAAAGCGTCAGAACGATAGGGCAGAGCAGTCGGCTCGTATGAAAAAACAGTCAAGCCAAAGGAAATAATTATGCTATTTACCCATGTTATATATGGGTTGCCACATGAAAGACTGTAATTCCTGCGGCAAGTGCTGCGTTAAATACAGTAATGGCGATTTGTCTGCATCAGATAAAGATATCGACATGTGGGAGCTGTTTAAGCCTGATATTGCTGCTTACGTTAAAAAAGGACTGATTTGGTTTTCACCAAATAGTGGTAAACAGCTATCTTTATGTCCTTTCTTGCGGGAAGCAAAAAATCCTGAAAATCCAAATAAAACCATGTACACCTGTGACATTTACTTCGACCGTCCAGAAGATTGTCGTTTCTATCCGGTGACAGTTAAACAGATGATCAACGATGCATGTGAGATGTTACAAGAAGGGGATTTACTCAATCCCCAACAAGCGCAAAAGGACTTAGATAAAATTCTGGAGGACAGCCGCCCTAGTTTTGATTAGCAATGTAAGTATTTAGGTTACCAAATTCCCTGTTCTGATTTACCCTGTATTTCGCAATCACCTGATTTATATGTGATTTCTTTGCCACTATCTCGCTTGGAGAAATAATCTTTGCTGATAGAAACAATAGTAGGTGTCATCCAAACCAGGGCAGTGATATTGATCACCGTCATTAAACCTAGTGCCATATCAGCCATTGCCCAAACTTCGGGTAATGCGGCCATAGAACCCCATAATATCATCAACAAATAACCGACTGTGTATGCTGCGCGACCTGATTTATTGTCGAGTTTAAACATATGCAGGTTACTTTCACCGTAAGCGTAATTAGCCACAACTGAGGTAAACGCGAACAAACTTATAGCTGCTGCAACAAAATAACCACCACCTTCTCCTAAGTGCGAGCTCATAGCATCTTGAGTCAGGCGAATACCTTCCATGCCTTCACCGGATGCACCGCCAGCTAACAAAATAACGATTGCAGAACACGTGCATAGAATCATTGTGTCAATAAATACACCGAGCATTTGAACGTATCCTTGAGACACTGGGTGATTCGGGTTAGGCGTGGCACTTGCTGCAGCGTGAGGCACGCTACCTGAGCCTGCTTCGTTAGAATACAGACCACGTTGAACACCATGTTTAAATGCGGCACCCATAGCACCTGCACCGGCTTCCTGTAGACCAAAAGCCGAAGTAATAATATCCCATAACATGGCAGGTACTAAATCAATATTTAAAAAGGTAATAACCAGTGTAACCGACACATACGTCACAGCCATAAAAGGTACGACCCACTCGGCAAACTTTGCGATAGCACGTAAACCGCCAATGACAATTAATCCTGCTAAGACAATAATGACCAAGCCAGAATAAAGGGTAGGGATATCATATGCGTGATTAAGTGCGTCAGTAATAGTATTGGCTTGTACTGCACTGAAAATAAAACCGTAACCCAAAAATAAGAACAGAGAAAATATGACTGCTAACCAACGTTTATTTAGACCCTGTTGAATATAATAAGCGGGCCCACCACGATACTCACCATTGGCATCTTTCACTTTATAGAGTTGCCCAAGCACACTTTCAGCAAACCCTGTTGCCATGCCAAGAATAGCGATAACCCACATCCAAAAAATGGCACCGGAGCCACCTAATGAAATCGCGACGGCAACACCCGCTAAGTTACCCGTTCCCACTCTAGCGGATAAGCTGGTGCACAAAGCTTGAAACGAGCTGATACCGGCCTTATCACTTTTAGTACTGCCTTTCATCACCGAAAACATATGTCCAAAATGACGGATTTGAATAAAACCTAACTTCACGGAGAACCAGACACCAGCTGCCAATAACATGTAGATCAATATCTGACCGTTACCCCAAAGAATGTTATTAATAAAGGCTACGATTTCGTTAATCAAGATTTAGCTCACAAATGTTTATATATATAATGGAAGTCTGCCGTTTAATGACATTTATGTCTAGGGTACTACGTGAATCGATAAAAACAAAAATGCCAAGCAATAGCTTGGCATTCTTGTTTTTATCGTAAGAGACTTAAATACGCTCTTTTACCTTCTTGCAAACAATGCTGGCTATGCGCTTTAAAACAAGCAATTAACAACAAATCCAACAAGGTTTTAAATATGGCTGGGGTAGATGGACTCGAACCAACGAATGACGGGATCAAAACCCGTTGCCTTACCACTTGGCTATACCCCAATAACTGAAATAAAAATTTAAAAAATTCCGCGCACTACAAAAAGAATACTCACATTTTTATCCTCATCCTGCATTAGTAGGAAAATAGATTAACTACTAGTAACAAAGATGGCTGGGGTAGATGGACTCGAACCAACGAATGACGGGATCAAAACCCGTTGCCTTACCACTTGGCTATACCCCAACAATGTCCCAAAAGATTCCATTAACACTCTATTAATATACTGTTAATGGTGCGGAAGGAGAGACTCGAACTCTCACGCCGTGAAGCACTGGAACCTAAATCCAGCGTGTCTACCAATTCCACCACTCCCGCAAACTTTTACTCTAAACAGAATAAAAGTGGTGGCTACAGCGGGACTCGAACCTGCGACCCCATCATTATGAGTGATGTGCTCTAACCAGCTGAGCTATGTAGCCACTAAACCACTCCGTCTTCGAAGTGGCGCGTATTATGCTGATCTAGCTTTTTGTCGTCAACCGTTTTATGACATAAAAGGTCTGTTTGGTTAGATACTAAGCAAGTGAATGAGTATTTGTTTGTATGTCGGTTAATATGATATCTTAAAGTGATATCATTAACTTGTGAGTAAAAGCAAAAACGTGCGTTGTAGGCAATATTAGCTAGTCAAATTTTTTTTTAATTGAATGAAAAGATGTTGAATCTCTTTTTATTGCATTCTGTGGTGAGGGAAGGGAAGGGAAGGTACTCTAGAGTTCAGTTTGTGAGTGAAAAAGTTATAGCCTTTTTTAATAGACCACTCAAACAAAGAAGTTGAGCTTTATCAGATAAAGTTTTCAGGGTTATTATCACATCATTAGGAGTAAAACTATGAGCAGTTCATTGTCTTATAAAGGTTATGTTGCACGGATTGAGTTTAGCGCCGAAGATGATCGTTTTAATGGTCACATAGCTGGGGTTAACGAACAGATAAAATTTTATGCGGATACAGTCACCGATCTCAAAGTAGCCTTTGAAGAGGGCATTGAGGATTACATAAAAGCCTGTCAAAAGTTAGGTAAACATCCCCAAAGAACTTATTCTGGTAAATTAATGTTACGTATGAACCCAGAAATACATACAGCGGTGGCAATGGCTGCGCAAATAAGCGGTAAAAGTATTAATCAATGGGCAGCGGAAGTGCTTAATAAAGAAGCGAATAAATAAATGTTTAATCAGGTTTTTCTTTACTAACTATTTATATGTGTTTATGTAAAGATGGAAGTTGTTTTATAAGTCGTGAATTCCAAAAAGCCCGCAAAGCTGAGCGGGCGTTCAATTATTTTAAACGTTAAACCTAAAGTGGATCACGTCACCATCTTTAACAATATAATCTTTTCCTTCCAGACGCCATTTACCGGCGTCTTTGGCACCTTGTTCACCGTTATATTCAACAAAGTTGTCATAGCCAATGATTTCAGCACGGATAAAACCTTTCTCAAAATCTGTATGAATAATGCCGGCAGTTTGGGGAGCAGTAGAGCCTTCAGGGAAAGTCCATGCGCGCACTTCTTGCACTCCAGCTGTAAAATAGGTTTGTAGCGTTAGCAGCTCGTATCCGCAACGGATAACTCTGTTTAGACCAGGTTCTTCTAAACCCATATCAGCCATGAATTCTGCTTTTTCCTCTTCGTCTAGCTCACCAATCTCAGATTCGATTTCAGCGCAAACTGCTACTACTACTGCACCTTCTGCTGCAGCAATTTCACGTACTTTGTCTAAGTATGCATTGTTCTCAAAACCATCGTCATTAACATTGGCAATATACATGGTGGGCTTAAGGGTCAAGAAATTCATATAGCTGATAAGTTTTATTTCATCTTTATCTAGCTCAACTGAACGTAATAATTCCCCTTCATCTAGATGAGGTTTGATTTTTTCTAATACTTTAAGCTCAGCTTTAGCGTCAACATCGCCGCCTTTGGCTCTTTTCGCAACTCTATGCAGAGCCTTTTCTACGGTCTCTAAATCAGATAATGCCAACTCCGTATTGATGATTTCTATATCATCTTGAGGACTGATTTTACCAGCGACATGCACAATATTGTCATTGTCAAAACAACGCACAACATGACCGATTGCATCGGTTTCACGAATATTAGCTAAAAATTTATTGCCTAAACCTTCACCTTTAGAAGCGCCTTCTACTAAACCAGCTATATCGACAAATTCCATTGTTGTAGGAATAGTGCGTTTTGGGTTAACTATTGCAGTGAGCTTATCTAAACGTAAGTCCGGGACTGGAACCACACCTGTATTTGGTTCTATAGTACAAAATGGAAAGTTAGCCGCTTCGATGCCGGCTTTGGTTAAGGCGTTAAAAAGTGTCGATTTGCCGACGTTTGGTAAACCGACTATGCCGCATTTAAAACCCATCTTGTTTTCCTCTTAATTTTGTATAAATGAACTGACGGAATTCGTCATTCTTAATTTGTTATGAACGGTTATTCTGCCTTAAACGAATGCAGGCGGTTCATGGCTTTTTTGAGATCGTCTTTGACTAATATTTCAAGGCACCGTGTTGCTTCATCAATAGCCTCTTCAATTTGTTGTTGCTCTTTTTGTGGCGCTTTACCTAATACATGGCCAGTCACTCGATTTTTATCACCAGGATGACCGATACCTACACGTAAGCGCAGAAAATCTTTTTGATTTGCTAGGCTACTGACTATATCACGTACGCCATTTTGACTTGAACTGCCACCGATTTTAAATTTCGCCACACCAGGTGGTAGATCTAACTCGTCAAATGCTACTAATAGGCCAGATAACGGAACACGATAAAAATTCGCCAACGCTGCGACAGCTTGACCGCTTTTATTCATAAAAGTAGTGGGAATGAGAAGACGAATATCTTGACCACCAATCGTGATGCGACCAGTGTAACCATAAAATTTATTTTCTAGCTTTAATGAGCAGTTGTAATTTTTTGCTAGTGACTCAACAAACCATGAACCCGCATTGTGGCGGGTATGCTGGTATTCAGGGCCTGGATTACCCAAGCCCACAATTAGGCTAACGCGCGCTAATTGTTTATCGGTCAAGCAAATTATTCCGCAGGTGCTGCTGCATCATCTTCGCTATCATTTTCAACTTTAGGACCTTTGGCTAATTTAACTGTTACAACAGCTAAATCATGAGTTTCGCCTTTGTTAAGCTCTACTAAAGATACGCCTGTAGGTAATATTAAATCAGTTAAGTGAAGGGTTTCGTCTAGTGCAACATTTAACAAGTCAACTTCGATGAACTCAGGTAAGTCACTCGGTAAACAACTTACTTCAACATCAATCATGTGATGTTCAGCATGGCCACCGTTTAATTTGATAGAACTTGCATTTTCTTCATTTATAAAGTGTAAAGGCACATTTGTTTGTAGCGCCTTATTGGCATCAATACGTAAAAAGTCAAGATGCATAACAACAGGTCTAAAGGCATGACGTTGCATGTCTTTAACCAATACTTCTATTTTCTCTTCACCAACATTCAATGTAAGAACATGAGAATAAAACGCTTCAAAGCCTTGAGCTTGAAAAAGTTTGTTATGATTAAGTGTCAAAGAAATGGCTTCTTTATTAGCGCCGTATAAAACTGCAGGTACTTTACCAGCATGACGTAGGCGGCGGCTCGCACCTTTCCCTAAATCAGTGCGGATTTCTGCGTCTAGTGTGAAAATTCCATCAGACATTGAGGTAACTCCAAATAATAGTAAAATGAGTGTAAATTTTTGCGACCAAAATCTACGTTTGTGCCGTTAGTTCTGCATCAATAGACAGTAAAACTACAACATCCCCAAAAAAGGGCGGCGAATGTTAACACTTGAATGAAAGGGAAACAATGTCTTTGCGAGTTTACTGACAACAAAAAAGCGGCTGATAAGAGCCGCTTTTATAATGAACTAATAAAATTACCGGTATTAATATTCAAACATCGCTGAGATAGATTCTTCATTACTCACTCGACGAATCGCTTCTGCAAGCATGTTAGAAAGTGTTAACTGCTTCACTTTTTTTATGGCTTTTATATCTGCACACAATGGAATGCTGTCGGTAACTATTATTTCATCGATAACCGAATCTCTTAGGTTTTGAGCCGCGTTCCCTGAAAATATAGCGTGGGTAGCATAAGCATATACATTCCTTGCGCCATGAGCCTTTAATGCCTCTGCGGCCTTTGCTAAAGTGCCTCCAGTATCGATCATATCATCTACAATGATACAATCTCGGTCTTGCACATCACCAATGATGTGCATGACCTGAGCGACGTTAGCTTTAGGGCGACGTTTATCTATGATGGCTAAGTCTGTATCGTTCATTAACTTCGCTAAAGCTCGGGCACGCACTACGCCGCCAATATCAGGCGACACTACAACAGGGTTATGAAAGTCTCGTTGGCGAATATCGTCAAGTAAAATAGGTGTACCAAAAGCGTTATCTACTGGTACATCAAAAAAACCCTGAATTTGCTCAGCATGCAGATCAATAGTTAACACCCTATCTACGCCAACATTAGATAAAAAATCAGCCACGACTTTAGCTGTAATAGGTACGCGAGCCGAGCGTACTCGCCTGTCTTGTCGCGCATAACCAAAATAAGGAATAACCGCAGTAATACGACCTGCTGATGCGCGACGAAATGCATCGATCATCACTATCAGTTCCATTAAATTATCGTTAGTGGGTGCACAAGTAGATTGAATAATAAATACATCTGAACCACGGACATTTTCGTGAATTTCTACACTGATTTCCCCATCGCTAAAACGTCCAACACTTGCATGTCCTAGCTTGGTATAAAGCCTATCAGCCACTTTTTGGGCCAATTCAGGTACTGCATTTCCAGAGAAAATTTTCATATCCGGCACGGTAATGTCCTCATTATATTAAAACTGGCTGGGGTAGCTGAACTCTAACCAACGATATTGTCGCGGATTAAACCTGTTATCCCTGCATACACTAAGTACATGGCTGGAGTAGCTGGATTCTAACCAACATTATATTCGTGGCTCAAAACCTACTATCACAACAATTACTTATTAAAAATATTGGCTGGGATAGTTGGACTTAAACCGACGTAATAGTTGCGGTTCAAAACCTATTCTCCCTGCATACGTTCATATTAAATGGCCGGAGTAGCTTTACTCGAACCAACTCCATAGTCACGGATCAAACCTGTTGTCTGTGCATACACATAAATACATGGCTGGGGTAGATGGACTCGAACCAACGAATGACGGGATCAAAACCCGTTGCCTTACCACTTGGCTATACCCCAATTAAACTAGTAAATTTGTGCTTTAATCTGGCTATGTAAGAGGGATGTATTAACCCCATCGGCGACAAAACTTGAACTACCTGCTGGTAATAAAGTTTGAACACTCAACGCTTCCTGGCGATTTTCAAATACTGCAAATACACATGAGCCTGTGCCGGTCATTCTCGACGGCGCGTATTCTAACAACCACTGTAATGCTTTTGCAACATTCGGATAGCTTTCACAAACTAATTCTTGGCAATCATTATGGGTGTTTGCAAAACTATACTCGTTAAAGTTAATTTTTGCTGTATTTCTAGGCAGGTTCGGCAAGGAAAAAATTTCTGCTGTTGAGACATGGCTGTCGGGAAACAATACTAGATACGTTTTTGGCGGGAGAATTACCTGCCGCAACTTATCACCTACACCTTCGGCAAAGGCTGTCTTTCCCTGAATAAAAATAGGTACATCTGCACCAAGGATAAGGCCTAGGGTAGCTAACTCACCCTGTGATAGCTGACAGTTCCAGAGCTTATTTAATATTAATAAAGTAGTTGCAGCGTTTGACGAACCTCCACCTATTCCACCACCCATAGGTAAGTATTTTTTAAGATGGATAGTACATCCTAAATTTTTAGATTTTGTATCTGGCAGGCTCTGTTTTAGTAGCACCGCAGCTTTAATAATTAAATTATCTTCATCAGCAACCCCGGCAATTGGATCCGCTAAGGTAATTTTATCAGAAAAATTCACGTCAAACGCTAGCTCATCACCGTGATCGAGTATCTGAAATAAACTCTGTAATTGATGGTAGCCATTTTCGTATCGACCATTGATATGCAAAAACAAATTAAGCTTGGCCGGGCTTGGCCACCACTTCAAAGGTTGTCTATTCATATAAATCCCATTTATTAACACGAATTAACAGCTGACTGTTATTGAGACTATTATTGAGTACCACTTTGTGTGGCAACCAGGTTTTATTCACAAGTTTATAGTTGTCGTAGTTAATGACCCAGTTTTCGCAGTTATGGCAGATAGGGTTTAACTGGCTGACCCATCCTTGTTCACTTATGAGCACCTGGTCGTTTTTTTGATATTGTCCTTTTATCCAAAATCGTAATTTTTCTACAGGTATTTGCCAACCTGTAACCCGCCAAATTAAATGACTAGGGTCAGCATCTTGATAAGTCTCGTCATCAGTGATCAAGCTGGCACCCTCTTCATCACCTTTCATACTTAACAGTGAGGTGCCAATGATGGAGGTCATGTTCAGCTGGTATCGCTGTGGTGTTTGCTGCCACCTAAAGTTAACGCTTTGTTTTTTTTCGGGACTTTTAAATCCTAATTTACCCTTTATTAGCCAATTTTTTTGTTTTTCTAAGGATAATTGGTGAGAAAGTGTATTAATAATAACAGATGGCTGTGGACGAGAAGCACAATTAGTTAGAAAAATGACAAAGGCAAGAGTAAGAGCATAAGTAGATAAATTTTGTCTTATACAGGGACGGCTAACTAACACAGTTTAAATAACCCTATTCAAATGAAAAAAATCGATTAAAGTAATAGGAACATAAAAGTGACATTGCTTTCAATAGTTTTACCTTTTGAGTACAATACTGCCACTTAATTATTGGCCTAACCATATTGTAGTTACCTAATCACTCCATGACCCTAATCGCTTTTGGTATTAATCACAAAACAGCCCCAATTGAATTGCGCGAGAAAATAGCGTTTTCGCCCGATGCAATAGTACAGGCGCTAGCATCTTTGCGACAAGAAACAGGCGCTACTGAATCTGTTATTCTGTCAACGTGCAATAGAACAGAGGTGTATGCACAGCTTGATGATACAAAAGAAAATTATATTGCTAAATGGTTAGCTACCTTTCATGGCGTACAACTTACAGAACTGCAGAATAACAGTTATCTTTATACCGAACAGCAAGCAGCCAAACACATTATGCGTGTGGCGTGTGGATTAGATTCAATGATGTTAGGTGAGCCACAAATTTTAGGACAAGTAAAACAAGCCTTTACAGATGCAAAAAATTCTGGAGTGATCAAGGCAGACTTTGAACGGCTGTTTCAACACACATTTTCGGTGGCAAAAAGGGTGCGAAGCGAAACAGACATCGGTGCCAATGCTGTGTCTGTCGCTTATGCATCGGTGCAGTTAGCTAAACATATCTTTTCATCACTGGAACAAAGTAGGGTGTTATTGATCGGTGCTGGTGAAACCATCGAATTGGTGGCCAAACACCTGCACGAACAAAATGTTAAATCATTGACTGTTGCCAACCGCACCTTAGCGAGAGCTCAAGCCATCGCAGGGCCACTAAATGCATCAGTTTTGACACTGGCGCAGATCCCTCAGCATTTAAAAGATGCAGATATCGTTATCAGTTCAACCGCCAGTCAATTACCGATTTTGGGTAAAGGGTTAGTTCAAAGCGCGTTAAAAGAACGTAAACACAAGCCTATATTTTTAGTGGATTTAGCTGTACCCCGTGATATTGAAGCAGAGGTTGGCGAATTAGACGACGCTTATCTATATACAGTGGATGATTTACAACAAATAGTAGAGAATAACTTAGCTAATAGACAAGATGCAGCTGCTATTGCGGATGAAATGGTGGCGCAGCAAGTACAGCAATTTATGCGTTGGCAAAAAAGTCAAATTTCGATTGATTTACTCAAAGGGTTTCGTGACCAAAGTGAGTCACAGCGAGATATCTTAGTTGGTAAAGCACTAAATCAGCTGGCAGATGGAAAAGAAGCTGAACAAATCATAATTGAACTCGCCAATAAATTAACCAATAGTCTTATTCATGCACCTACCAAAGCTTTAAAAAATGCAGCTAGTGAACAAAATTCACAGCAGCTTGAATTACTTATAGATGCATTAGATTTAAAAAAATCAGATAATTAGCGGCTAACCCAGTCCGCGTACGGAAATATAATGAAAGAATCGGTTCAACGAAAACTAGAAATATTGGATGAGCGTTACGAAGAGGTACAAGCTTTATTGAGTGATGCTGAAGTTATTGCGGATCAAGACAGATACAGAGGCCTTACTAAAGAGTATTCTCAGTTAGAGGCTGTAGTGAAGTGTTTTCGTGATTATCAAGGTGCTCAGCAAGACTTTGGATCTGCACAGGAAATGATGCAAGAAGACGACGCTGAAATGCGCGAAATGGCACAAGAAGAATACAAATCAGCCAAACAAAAAATCGAAGAGTTTACTCAAGAACTACAAGTATTATTACTGCCTAAAGATCCTAACGACGAAAGCAATTGTTTTGTAGAAATACGCGCCGGAGCAGGGGGCGATGAAGCCGCTATTTTTGCGGGTGACTTATTTCGGATGTACAGTCGCTATGCTGAAAGACAAGGCTGGAAAGTGGAACTGGTCACTGCCAATGTAGGTGACCATGGTGGATATAAAGTAGTCATTGCCAATATTTTAGGTGATGGGTCATATGGCATTATGAAGTTTGAATCCGGTGGGCATCGCGTTCAACGTGTACCTGATACTGAGTCACAGGGACGTATTCATACCTCTGCTTGTACTGTGGTGGTGATGCCTGAAATACCTGAATCTGAAGCGATTGAAATCAATAAAGCCGACTTAAAAATTGATACATTTAGAGCCTCCGGGGCCGGTGGTCAGCACGTTAACAAAACCGATTCTGCAATCCGTATTACCCACAATCCATCGGGTATAGTTGTGGAGTGTCAGGACGAACGTTCCCAACACAAAAACCGTGCGAAAGCGATGGCTATTTTGCAGTCCCGTTTGACCCAATTGGAAGAAGATAAACGTCAAGCCGAAGAAACTTCTACGCGCCGAAACTTAGTGGCCAGTGGCGACCGTTCAGAGCGTATTCGTACATATAATTTCCCCCAAGGGCGCGTCACAGATCATCGGATAAATTTAACCTTGTATTGTTTAGAAGATGTAATCGCGGGTGAATTAAATGCAGTACTTGAGCCTATAAGGCAAGAACATCAAGCCGATTTACTGTCCTCACTTTCTGACGAATAACTAACATTGCACAATTCATTATTTACTATTGCGCAAGCATTGTTATGGGCCAAGGAGCAACTCAGTGCCAATAGTGTGAGCGACGATGGTTTGCATGATTCAGCTTCTATTGATAGCAAAGTGTTGCTAGCCGATTGTCTAAAGCGTGAGGTGATTTATCTACACACTTGGCCTGAAAAACGGCTAGATGCACCACAGATGAAAAAGTTTCAAGAGCACATCACGCAAAGGTCATTGGGTCACCCAGTTGCGCATATTATTGGCTACCGGGATTTTTGGACATTGCGTTTAAAGGTTTCTCCCGCAACCTTGATCCCTCGACCTGAAACTGAACTCTTAGTTGAAACTGTTTTAAACCTTAATTTAGTACAGTATGCAAAAGTGTTAGATTTGGGCACTGGCACAGGCGCTATTGCGTTGGCGTTAGCAAGCGAAAATCCCAATTGGTTGATTACCGGTGTCGATAAAAGCTATCAGGCATTACTATTAGCGAAAGATAACGCCATCACGCATCAACTCGAACAGGTCAACCTCATTCAAAGTGACTGGTATTCTGCTGTTGAGCATTTAAAATTTGACCTTATTGTAACAAATCCGCCTTATATTGAAGACAACAATCACTATTTGCAGCAAGGTGATGTGCGTTTTGAGCCTAGCAGTGCTTTGATATCGGGCTCAGATGGTCTTGATGATATTCGCTTAATTGTATCCCAAAGTAAGCAGTATCTATCTGAGAATGGATGGCTGGTGATTGAACATGGTTACCAGCAAAGTAACCATGTAATGAGCGTTTTGAAAGCTGAAGGTTTTAATCAAATTCGAAGCGAGCTTGATCTGAATGGTTTGCCTCGAGTTACAATAGGTAGGATTTGATTTTCGTTATTTTTTTATAATGAACTATCCTGGTATTTTAGTTGTTTTGTAAATTAATCATGCAGTACTAGCAGTTTAATATCAGTTTTATGTTGTTACTATATAATTTGTTATTAGGAGCTTGGATTACAGGAATTTTATGTCTGACGAAATTTTATTCGCCGAAGATACTGAGGAAGTGATTCAGTGGCTGGGTAAATGGAAAATATTGATCGTCGATGATGAGCCTGAGGTTCATGCAGTGACCAAGTTAGCTCTTGGTGATTCTGTATTCCAAGACAAGTATCTTGAGTTTATTAGTGCGTTTGATGGTGAAGGGGCCAGACAAATTTTTCGATATCACGATGACATAGCCTTAGTTTTGCTCGATGTGGTGATGGAAACTGATGACGCGTGATTACAAGTAGCTGACTTCATCAGAAATGAAATAAATAACCATTTCACTAGAATTATTTTACGTACAGGCCAACTAGGCCAAGCGCCAGAATGTGATGTAATCATTAATTACTATATCAATGATTATAAGTCTAAAACTGAACTGACTGCATAAAAACTTTTTTCAGTGATAATTACCTCACTTCGCTCCTACCGCGATATCATTACTATTGAAGAAAATAGACAAGTTTTATCAAAGATAATCTCATCATCTGCGGATCTATTTAGTAGTCAATCTTCAGAAAATTTTATCGAAGGCATTGTCCAACAATTAGCTTCCTTGCTGGTTGGTTCCAAAGATACTGCATATTTAACCTCTCTTGTTGTTGGCCCAAAACCTATTGAACAATATGACTCTACTGAACTTTATGTGTTTACAGGTAAAGGTGATTACGAAAACAAAAAAGGCAATCGACTTGAGCAGGTTATCACTGGGCGAGAGTTGATTTCCTGCCAATATGCTTATGCAAATTAAACCATGGTTTTTGAAGACGAATATTTGGTAGTGTATTGTGAAAGCAAGACTAAGAAAGGGTCGTTGCTTTATATGTTGGGTTTACCGAGAAGACTGACGAAAACAGACAAAGACTTAGTTAATATTTTTTCTAGAAATGTACAAGTTGCGTTTTATAACGTTTTGTTAAATAGGGATATTGAAGATACGCAGCGAGAAATTATTGAGTGTATAGCGGATACTCTGGAAGCAAATTTCGGTAGTGAAAATCATTCCAAACGCATGATAAAAATTTGTGAGGTTTTGGCCGGCGCAACCGGCCCGTCTAAAAAAGAAATAAAAACGTTATGTTTAGCTGTGCCAATTCATGAGATGGGTAAGATTAGAATTTTAGATAATCTTTTGCGGAACGCCGGAGGCCTTAATAAAGAAGAAATGCTTAAAGTTCGATATCAAGCTGATATAGGTTTCAATTTGCTAAAAGGCTCCGATCGCCCTCTTATTAAAGTAGCTGCAATGATCACGAGAGACCATAACGAATACTGGGACGGTAATGGTTATCCAAAAGGAAAGTCTGGCGAAGAAATTCATATATTTTGCCGGATCATCAATATTGCTAATGCCTTTGATACGATGCGAAACAAAGGCAACTGCAAAGAGGCTTGGCCGCTAAAAAAAGTGATGGAGGTGATGGCTGCTGAAAAAGGCCATCAGTTTGATCCAAAAATAGTTGAAATTTTGCAAGAAAATATTGGTGAAGTAGAAACTATTATTCAAGGCTTCCCCATTGAAAGTTAGATTGTATATCCATAAAAATTAAGTGTTTTTAGCATATAAATAATTGTCAAATACATGACCTAATATCGATTGTATTGAGTGCTGTGTAATCGTTATTCGATACGCATTTGTTTATGCATGGTTCACTAAAGATTTTTGGTATTACTCATGTTTAGATTTATGGTTGCCTTAACGTAAATACTTGGGCTTACCCGTTATAACTTCAGGCATTGGTTTATTTGGTATATCAAATTAGATTGTTTACGCTGGCATGATGGTTGATAACAAACAAACTAAACTCTTTAAATTAAATAATGTAAAGTTTAACAGTGACTTAGATCTTTTTATAGCTTTAGCTACTTTTTGCTGTAAAGGTTACCCCGTTTAAACCGATATAAAGAAGTGAATAAATTTAATGGGATAAGTCAATTGAAAGAGATAAAGCAGGCTATCGATAAGCGAGATTATCTGATGGCCAGTTTGTACTTAGCTAGAGTATTTCAGCCTGATAGTTGTCAACCCGAGGAGTACCAACAAAAAGTAAATTTGTGGATTGACCAAGCAAAAATATTTATAGGTTCCACTGATAGCACTGCAGACAATTTTAAACGGTTTATTCAATTTTTTTATGTGGAATTAGCATTTAGTGGCGATGAAAAAAATTATTTTTCATGTCAGTACAGTTTGGTAGATCATGTTATTGATTATCGCACTGGTATTCCAATTAGCCTTGCTATTGTGTTCCAATCTATGGCCACAGCATTGGGTTTTGATGTGTGTGGTGTCAACTTCCCAGGATGTTTTTTACTCAAGTGCCGATCGAAATACCAGTCTGATATATATTTAGACCCATTGACTGGAAATCAACTCAATAGGCAAGACCTAGAGTCTTTATATTTTTCTATTTTGGATGAAATAGAAAATGAAAAAATGCCTGAAGAAGCACTACACGACGCAAGCTGTGATGAAACTATTGTTAGATTACTGCATAATTTAAAAGCTTCATACATAAACAATAAATGTTATTCAGAGGCGCTAACTGCAGTAGAGTTATTAGTTAATCTGTGTCCTAACGACCCTTATGAAAGAAGAGATCGTGGATTTTTATTACACCAGCTAGACTGTACTCAAGTTGCCATGGCAGACTATCAGTATTTTATTCGCAAGTGCCCTAAAGATCCGGCCACACAACTTCTGCAAGCCCAATTACAGCAGCTGAGTGAACAGGTTCCAGCCATTTTTCATTAAAGATTAGTCTAAATTTATAGTGAGTGAAATACGTTATTTTAGGGCACGGTAGATGGCTCGAGTCAATTGACTTAGCTGCTGCTGTTCAATAATGTAGGGCGGCATAATATATACAAGCTTGCCAAAGGGTCTGATCCATACACCCTGAGTTACAAAAAATTTTTGTAACTCAGCCACGTTTACAGTCGATTTGCATTCTACGACACCAATTGCACCTAGTACTCTAACGTCTGCGACTGCCTCTAAGTTAATACAAGGTGCTAATTCAGCACGTAATTGTTGTTCAATATTTGCCACTTGAGCCTGCCAATCATTTTTTTGAATGATCTTTAAGCTAGCATTAGCCACCGAACAGGCTAATGCGTTACCCATAAATGTTGGGCCATGCATAAACACACCGGGCTCATCTTGGCATACTCCTTGAGCTACATCTTCGGAACAAATAGTGGCTGCCAAAGTCATATAGCCACCTGTCAATGCTTTACCTAGGCATAGTATATCTGGGCTGATATCAGCATGTTCGCAAGCAAATAATTTGCCTGTGCGACCAAAACCTGTGGCAATTTCGTCACAAATTAACAATATGTTGTAATCGTCGCAAAGTTGTCGACAGCGTTTTAAGTATTCAGGGTGATAAATTCGCATTCCACCTGCATTTTGCACTATGGGTTCGATTATGAGTGCCGCAAGCTCATTGTGATGGGCTTGAATAAGCTGCTCTAGTGGTTTGATATCATCTTCATTCCATGGTTTATCAAAGCGAGTCTGGGGGGCCGGGGCAAAAATTTGTTGGGTTAAGGTATCAGCAAATAAACTGTGCATGCCATTAATAGGGTCACAAACCGACATAGCAGCAAACGTATCGCCATGATAACCATTACGAGGTGTAATGAAGCGGTGTTTATGGCTATTGCCCTGACACGCCCAGTATTGCAATGCCATTTTCATTGCCACTTCAACGGACACCGACCCTGAGTCGGCCAGAAACACTCTGTCTAGTCCTTGAGGGGTGATGTTCACCAAAGTACGACATAAGTCAATTGCAGGCCTGTGAGTTAATCCACCAAACATCACATGTGCAAAATCATCCACTTGGCTTTTAACTGCGTGATTTAACTCAGGATGGTTATAACCATGGATAGCCGTCCACCAAGATGACAATCCATCCACTAGTTTTTCGCCTGAGGCGAGGTGAATATAAACCCCTTCGGCCTTAATCACTTCGTAACATGGAAGGGGATCAATTGCAGAAGTGTAAGGGTGCCAAATGTGCTGTTGATCATAGAGTAAATTTTTATTAGTCAAAATGCGTTCACTTGTAAGGTTTATGATTTAAACTAAGTTGACAATCCTGCTGCGAGTCATAGACTAAGCGCCTTATATCATTTAGTAAAGTTTGAAAACGCAAGGTTGCACTTATGTGTTTAAATGAATTGCCTTTATATAAATTGCCTTTAAATATTTTCTCATCACTCAATCAAGTGAGTATTCGCCATGACTGGACAATTTTAGAGGTGAACGCCTTTTTGTAATGCCGTTTAGCGACTTGATGTTTCAGGCGCAAACGATACATAGGCAAAATTTTAATCCTAATCAAGTGTAAGTGAGCACTTTGTTATCGATTAAAACTGGCGCTTGCCCAGAGGACTGCAAATATTGCCCCCAAAGCGCACGTTATGATACTGGCTTGGGAAAAGAACGTTTAATGGAAGTTGATAAAGTCATTTTGCGTGCACAAGAAGCCAAGAAAGCGGGCTCTACCCGTTTTTGTATGGGGGCCGCTTGGCGCAACCCGCGTGACAGAAACATGCCTTATGTAACTGAGATGGTTAAAGAAGTTAAAAAACTGGGCTTAAAAACCTGTATGACCTTGGGCATGTTAACGGGTGATCAAGCACTGTCCTTGAAACAAGCTGGACTCGATTACTATAATCACAACTTGGATACCTCTCCAGAATTCTACGGTGATATTATTACTGCTCGCACCTATCAAGATAGATTAGATACTTTAGCAAATGTCAGAAATTCGGGTATGAATGTCTGTTCTGGTGGCATAGTGGGTATGGGTGAAACAACTTCCGACCGTTCTAGTTTATTGGTACAGTTATCTAACCTTGAACATCACCAAGAAAGTGTACCAATTAACATGTTAGTTAAAGTGAAAGGCACACCGATGGAAAGTGTTGAAGACTTAGATTATTTTGAGTTTATTCGTACCATTGCAATAGCTAGAATTATGATGCCTAAGTCTTATGTACGCTTATCTGCTGGCCGTGAGGCGATGAATGAACAAATGCAAGCTATGTGTTTTTTGGCAGGGGCTAACTCAATTTTTTACGGTTGTAAGTTATTAACCACGTCTAATCCTGAAACCCATGAAGACGTGAGGTTATTTAGAAAGCTAGGGATCAATTCTGCGCAAACGCGTGACTATTCAGACGAAGCTCATGAAGCTACGCTGTTAGAAAAAATTGAAGATAACTCTATTGACAAGAACAGTGACAAGAACAGTGACGAGAACAGTGACAAGAATAGCGACAAGAACAGTGACAAGAATAGCGACAGAAACAAGAAAAGTTTATTTTACGATGCGTAGACAAGACAAACTGAAACTGTCCTAGGCTAATGGCATTTAATTTTATTGCCTCGGCCTTAGAGAAGCGTCGTAGTGAAGGGCTATTTCGAACTAGACACACCGTTGATTCGGCTGCAGGGCCATTAATTGAAATCGGTGGTCAGCACTATATTAACTTTTCCAGCAACGATTATTTAGCTATGCGTCGGTCAAGCGTGGTGGCGCAAGCTTGGATTGACGGTATTAGCGAGTACGGTGGCAGCAGCGGTGCATCACCTTTAGTTACTGGTTATACCAACGCTCATCAAGCCTTGGAAGAATACCTAGCATCTGAACTTAAGCGTGATAACGTGTTGTTGTTTAATTCTGGTTTTGCTGCCAATCAAGCGGTCTGCCATGCGCTTTTTAGCCAAAGCCAAGCAAAGAATGCAGACTTGATTATTGCTGATAAATTAATGCATGCTTCTTTTATAGAAGGTGCACAAGCGTCAAACGCTAAGTTAACTCGTTTTAAACACAACGACACTGAACATCTTCAAATGTTGTTAAATTCTAGTGGTGTGCAAGCAGGGATAAACACCTTAGTGGCTACTGAAGGTGTCTTTAGTATGGATGGCGATCAAGCGCCTTTACATAAAATGGTGGCTATCAGCAAAAAATACGAGGCTTGGTTAATGGTTGATGATGCCCATGGTTTCGGGGCCATAGGCAAGCATGGCAGGGGGGTCATAGAAACCCACAATTTATCACAACAACAAGTCCCCATTTTGATGGCTACCTTTGGCAAAGCTATAGGAACAGCGGGTGCATTTGTTGCTGGAAGCCATGATTTTATCGATTACCTAATTAACTTTTCCAAACAGTATATTTACAGTACAGCTATGCCAGCAGCGCAGGCCTATGCGACATTAATCAGTTTACAAGCCAAACAAAGTATCGAACGTCGAACTATTCTTGCCGAGCGTATTGGTCAGTTTAAATCATTAGCCAATAAAGCAGGGCTAACACTAATGCCTTCGAATACTGCTATTCAACCCTTGTTAATAGGTGATGCACAAAAAGCCTTAACCGCTAGCGAAAAATTAAAAGCTTTAGGTTTATGGGTGACCGCAATTCGTTACCCCACTGTGCCTAAACATACCGACAGGCTGCGTATTACTATAACTGCAGGGCATGAAACTCGTGATATCGAAGCGTTAGTGGATGGTTTACAAATTGTATTACTTGATGAAAAAAGCACAAAAGGGCAGGTAAGACATGTCTAATACTTCTTTCAGTTCTTTCAGTTCTTTCACTTCTTTGATCTCTGATACAAGTCACAACAAAACTCGCATTGCCAAGCAATTTAGCCGTGCAGCAAATACTTATAATTCTGCCGCTAAAGCATCAATGGCATATTGCCATTGATGCTTTAGCTTTTGTGCCCGGGCACTGTAAAGTTGGGTTAGATTTAGGCTGTGGGACAGGTCGTATTAGTCAGCACCTTGCAGCGAGATGCGACAAAATTAGTCGCGATGGACTTAGCTTTTGGCATGTTGACCTTCGCAAAACAAGATTATCCTGTTAGTGATGAATCAATTTTTTGGGTGCAAGGTGACGCAGACTGTTTGCCTATTGCAGATAACTCGTTTGAAATGGTATTTTCGTCTATGGCGTTGCAGTGGTCTGACAATCAGCAAAAAGTGATGTCTGAGGTAGCACGGGTGATGGCCTCGGGTTCAAATGCTGTGTTAGCCATTATGTGTGAAGGTTCATTTAATCAACTAAATGATAGTTGGCAAACCATTGACAGTCAGCGTCATGTGAATAACTTTTCCAGTGCTCAAACTTGGTATGAAGCAGCAAAATCACAAGGACTGATGGTGACCATGCAAGAAAAGCGATACGTGGCTTGGCACCAAAACATCAGATTATTATTTTCTTCAATAAAATCAATTGGCGCCAATGTATTACTCAAAAGCAAAGATTCAATAGAACAACCAAAGTCCGAAAGTAAAAATGTTTTTAATCGTCACACTTTGCAACATCTTGAAACCCTTTATCAACAAAAATACGCTAAAAATATGCAACTTCCGGTGACTTATCAGGTCTGTTTCTTACACTGCAGAAAATAGGATTGTCATGAGAAATTTATTCGTTAAATGCCGCGCGTTTTTTGTAACAGGTACAGATACAGAGGTTGGCAAAACATTTGTCACTGAAGCGCTACTCATTTTACTCAATAAAAAGGGTTTGCTCACTGCCGGTTACAAACCTATTGCTGCCGGTTGCGATCTCACCGCTCAAGGTTTACGTAATCAAGATGCCTTGGCCTTACAGAAGCATTCAAGTATTGATTTGAGTTATGACGAAGTGAATCCCATTGCATTTGAAGCCCCTATTTCACCACATTTAACCGCCCAAGATTTAAGTAAAGACAACACTGCCCAGCCAATATCTGTTGATACTGTCCGCGAAGGGTTTAACTGTTTATTACAAAAAAAGCCTGATGTGTTGATTGTAGAAGGTGCGGGTGGATGGCGTTTACCTTTAGGTATAGACTTTGAAGGCCAGCCAAGATACCTGTCAGAGTTTGTCGTTGAAAGAAACTTATCAGTCATTTTGGTGGTGGGTATGCGATTAGGTTGTTTAAATCACGCAGTATTAACCGCTGAATGTATTCGTAACGATGGCTTAAAAATAGCAGGTTGGGTGGCGAATCAGGTCGATCCCGAAATGCCATTTTTACAAAATAACATAGATAGTTTAAAAATACTTTTAGACGCCCCGTTCATTGGCACTATTCCGAGATTAAATTCACCAAATGATATTGGTAAATATCTAGATCTATCTGTTTTGGATTTATAATATTTGAGCGTTTTGTTGCGCAAATAATTCAGACTCTAGACGTTGTTGTTTTATATTTGTCATGATTAACTCTTTCTAGATTGGGTAATTTGAGCGCGGTTTCAGTGATAGCTAGCATTGCCAATAAAGACTGTTAAAAATGAGCCTCCAGTCTTAAAAATCTTAATGACCTAGACTGCTATTTATAATAAAAAAACACTCACCAAAACATTAACATAGGTGTATAAATCTAGAGCTGCAGTTGGAAAGTTTTTGGTTCGACGTTGCTAAAGCCTTTCACTCACCCCAAATTTCGTGGCACAACTCTCAAGATATTAGTCACTCCTCACTAGTCATTTAGCCTCCAAATTTTAATCAAATTGATCTATGGAGTGGACATTAGAGTTAACTGGGAAGTCCGCTTTATTTTCAAAGCAAGACTATCGTATGTATTAAAATCATACAAAAAGAATCAAGTGAACCTGCATGCCTTTTTCTTAAGAGCAATAACACTGCCCCAACGGTTCCTGAGCTCAAAGGTTCAATTTGGTATGAACATTGCCTATAAATGATTACCCTTCTGAAATTAGGTATTACACATGAATTTTGAATTATCTCCAAAATCCGTTTACGGCTCTCTTATTCAATATGGTGTAGCCTTATTTCCACCCATTTATAACCAACACTGTATTAATAAATGGAATGCAAAACTGGATTGCTTTTTTAAATATGAAGTGTCTGTAAATAGAAATTATGTTCGGGCAGATCAACTGCATACTTTAGGTATTTTAGAATCTATTTTAAGTAAGGATTTACAGGATCTGATCAGTAGTTTAATGAGTGATGCTGTTTTATATCACTGCCATGTCTATGAAATAGAAGGTGAACAGAAGAGTTCACATATTCATGCAGATAATGGCCTCGACGGTTGGCATCGAGATGAAGATTGTTTATATGCAGTAGAGAAAAATCAGTTACATCACTTCAGTATGTTTGTGTATTTATCAGATGTTGCTGATGAAAATGGCCCTTTTCAAATTGCTCCTTTATCTGCTTTTGATAACCTAAAAAGAAATACGCCTTCTCTAAGAATTACTGGCCAAAGGGGGACGTGTTTTTTGTTTGATAGGACGTTTCTTCATCGTGCTACTCCTAACCAATCCATCACCAGGAGGCGGGTCTTAAAACTGTCTTTTCAAAATAAAGGTTTATTTAATGACCGGATTATTTTGCCAGAATTCACCAAGGTGAAAGAAAGCTTAATTGAAACAAACTCGGATATTTCACACTGGTTTGGTGCACAGTTAGATGAGGTGTCGCATGTTGCGTAATAATATAGATAATAGCCAACCCTGCTTACCTATTAAATTCAATGCTGATATACAAGTTGCTTATTTATCGCGTCTGAAGTTTAATTTAAAAAATAAAGTGCGTGAGAATGCACGAATTTTACACTGCGATACTAATGCGCCTTCTCATGTTTTTTTAGTCGGGTCTGGCAATCGAATGAAACAAAATTTTATTCCTGCATTTAAATGTTTAGATTATCCAGTGGTTATATCAGGTATTTATTCTCGCACATCACAACACGCAACTGAGGTAGGTGAACTATGGGGGATTGAGTCACAAGCGGAATTAGAATGCCCTGCTTTAGCAAATGCGGATGTAATTGTTATTTCAATTACTACTCGATATGTCTCAGATATATTGAAAAAAATCCATCGTTTTACGGATACCAAAAATAAAGTATTGATTATTGATACTCCTGTTTTTGATGGCCTAAAACACATTCAAAGTGCCTATTTACTTCGTAAGTATCAGAATACTATTGTGACAGAAGATTATATGAACTTTCCTCAATTTGCGATTATTCGGGACATTATCAAACAAGGTAAACTTGGAAATATAAAAAAAATAGAAATGCATAATATCGGCTATCGTTATCACGGTCTTGCTACAGCAAGAGCCTTTTTAGAATTTTCACTAGTGCGTTCAGCCTGTTATCAAGATAAAGCTTTACACTATCAAGTGAACAATGATTGTGAAATTGTTGTGGTTGAGCCGTATCAGAAATTAGATGGATACTTATATATAAAAGGGGACAAAGGGACATTGTTATATTGTCCTCAAAAATTTAAAAATGCAAAAGAAATTATTTTGCAGCGCCCTGCGGATTATTGTCTTACAGAGCAGTATTTAGAAAACAGTTTTGTCGGTTTTGATTTAGTCGGTCCTGAAGGAAAAAAACTCATTTTAGCTCCGCTATTTGAAAGCGTTAAATCAGCATCATTTTTTTCAAAAGAAGATTTTAATACTTTTAAAACGATGGGCTTAGTTGAAGTTTTGAACTCAACTTTTAACTATAATATTAACAGTCAGTACGGTTTTATAAATGGACTATATGACAATTTTGTCACTAATGTTGTTCATAGTCGACGGACATTCGGCTTGCCAATATTAAAAATATTTCATTCCATTGTTAAATATTTTAGTGCTCTAAGGAATTGATAATAAATGCTCTGTCTTGAACTAAACTATATCTGCAGATGGGGTGAAAGGAGGTTGATGAAAGAAATTTTCTAAATTATTTATTAACATATAATTTAATTTTTCTAGTTTATAAGATACGTTTTTTTTGTTGTGCCTGAGCATCCAGATAATTAATAAGTTAAAGTCAGAAAAAATCAAATATATTATTTTTAAGTTCGTCATTATTTGAATGCAAGCAACTAAAAAAGTAGCCAAAATAACATAACTTTTTTTAACCCAACATCAAACCCTTTAAATATTATATATGTTCCTGCCTGAATAATTCTGAAAATGCAAAATGCAAAATGCAAAATGCAAAAAATCTGAATTGGTTTAAGTGTTGATATTTATTGTGGTGCGGTTTTTTAACAATGATTGATAGATTGATGCATCGTCTGTTTTTACTATTAAAATTAACCACTGTTATTTGCTAATTATTAATTGTTAATGTGTATCTGACGCTGATTGCCCCAAGGTGACTCAATTACATTGATCGCAACAGATTCTATAAAAGGGATAGTAAAATCTAAACCTACCCAAGCTGTAATAGCGGTAATAGTCATAATATTTTTACGACTTTGAAATCCGCACAGCAACTTAAGTTTTTCCTTCTCATAAGTAGGGTTTTCTTTATGATTAATGCCAATGAGAATCCGCCCATATTTTGTGGTCTCGAGGATATGCAAGGCTTTAAGAATAACCTGACCTCAAAGAAGCCAAGTTTCCCCTTTTGTTAAAATGTGTCCATTCAGTAAACTGTTAATCTAAGCATCTGTAAACAATATATTTAGAGCCTTTTATCAAAGGAAAGTGTTTAACATTGAGTGAAATGTTTTTCAGTACACCCACAAACTCCTTCCACCCACTTATGGGAAAGATAGGAATGAAGTATGTGAATACGCATTAATTTTTTAAATTTTTGGCATGTGGACTGTTATTTTGAGCGTTTTTTCACCTCACTGAATTAAATTTGGTTAGCTGAACCCGCTCTTAAATAGTACAGACATGATGGTAATATTAAGAGTGAAAAATTATTATCACTACTGCAGTGGCAGGTGAAGGTGCCAAATGTGCCCGGGCATCTGCGGCTCAAAATGTTAATCGGGTGCTGCTGACTAGAAATTGACAAGGACTTGACTTAATCGATGAGGAACCATAGTTGTAGGCCATGTTATTTAACGTGGCAATGGATTTACCAGATACCAAACAATGTTTGGCCTTGTTTGCCAAGGTTATGTTAGAAATTGGCACTTTTGACTTACTAGTGAATAATGCTGGCATGTGCGGTCGAGATTAACCTGAAACTTTATCCTCAATAGAAGATGGGCCGTGGTTGATATCAATATTCGTGTACTTTTGACTATGTCGTATGGGGCTATCATCTATTCGCATCGCATAGTGCTGGCGGCGCCACAATTGTTATGGTTGACTCCTTTGCAGCGAGTGACAACTTATCCTTACTCTCAAGCTGGATTACGCACACTTTTCTATACCCTAGTTGATAAAATCCAAGGCACGGGCATACAAGTTGGCGCAGGTTAACCTTGACTGATTGATACTGGCTTTATTCTGGGTATATAAAGGGACATCCGATATCGTTGCCCTTTTCTAGCCCATTTAAAATATATGAATTGCAGATATTATGCATATAGATGAATTTACGTTGCAGGTCTAAATTGATACAAGAGCCAATATATTCATACCAACAGATAATAACTTTTGAATAAGATTTATGTATTTTAATGATCTATGGTTAACTCGTCGCTATTGTACAGTGTTTTTTTTATCCGCAGCTATACTCTGTGGTTGGAGATCAAAAAAGTCCTATAAGTCTCTTTCAAATTATTTAAAGTTACGAGGTTTTTCATGGAATATCGATATGCTGAGCGTTCACAAGTAAATGAACGTGTTGAACTTTGGAGTGGCAAAGAAAAGTATGGTGAATATGAATCAGAGAATATGTGTTCAGGAGGTATATTTGTTAAAAAATGTCAAAACAAAATTGACTCTCTGAATCCTAAGTCTTTAACTGTCAAATTTTGTCGTAATCCAAATATAAGCTACCAGGCGAGTCATGATGTAGTAGTGGTTCACAAAACCACTAAAGGGGTAGGCTTCAAATGGATCCATAGATAAAACCGATGACGATAGTAATAATCATTGAGTATTGAAGATCAGAACAAACATTAAGCTCGAAAAAGCCGATTGCTAGATGTGGAGTTTCACAGTTGGGGAAGCAGGTGACCAGCGGGCGATGATTTTCTTAGACGGCTTCGTCACTGCTTTTGATTTACCCTGTGGATTTTTAGCTTTCTATAGCAATATTTGAGCAGTAGTAAAGGCGCACTTTTTTGCTTCCTTTTTTTGAAAATGGGAACACTTGCGGGGACAAGGCTTACGGGCTGTTGAAGATGATGAAAGGCAAAAAAAAAGCCTGATTAAAAATCAGGCTTAAAAGAGAACACACATAAAAACTAATTTGTTAGAGAGTTTGTAGCAGTATAAGTTCAATTTTTTATTAATTATTTTTTAATATCTGTTATCCAATCCTAGAGACAACGTTTAAATACATCAATAGTAAAATTAAATTGGATTTCTTCGTAAAATACCAGCTCAGAATCACTGACCAAGAATATAAAATCACAAAGCTACTCAGTTATTTCGCAAAAGTATCAAGTGGAACTTAAGAATTTTTTTTAAAGAAGGTTTTATTAACAACCCTTTGATCAATTTAAATGAAGACGCTAATTTAGAGGTAATTAAATCATTGTTTCAAAGGAAATGTTTTATAAATGTACTCCATTAAAAAGATGTCATTAGTATTATGTATTTCTATACAAATATTTTACTGTCGCTTTGTTGTAACTGCAGATTCAGAGGCTCTGGAAGTAGCCAATACAAAACTTGTGCTTGTTCAAGTGTTAAAGGATGGTATTGACGGTGTAGATGGCTTAGATAACCCCAGATTTGTTAAGATTTCCACAGATAATACGCAGCTTTTTGTTGCTAGCGGTGATGATAATTCTTTTGCCGTATTCACTATAGATGATGAGTTTACAGTGAGTTTTAACCAAGTCTTTAAAAATTCTGATCCCGATATAAAAGGATTAGAGGGAGCATCTAGTGTTGCTTTTATAAGTAACAACAAGGTTGTTGTTACTGGTTATTATGATGGTGCGCTAACAATATTTTCTCCTCATAACACTGGTTATCAGTATAGCCAAATGATTAGTGATGGTCTGAGTTACAAAAGGTCTTTTGATAGTGAACTAGCTGATGAAAAACTCGATATCTTAGGTCTTTTGGGAGCTTGGGAAGTTATCGCTACAAACAATAATAAACAATTGTTAGTAGCAAGTTATATTAGTAACGCAGTCTCTATTTTTGATATCGCTTCTGACGACAAAATTGTTTTTAATTATACCATCAAAAATGGTATGTATACTGATCTGGGCCTAGGCAGACCTGCTGGTCTTGCATTGTCACCTTCAAACAATGAGTTGTATGTTTTGGGTTTTGAAGGAGACAAGTTGACGATTTTTGCAAGGGACAAAAGAGGAACGTTCGTCGCTAAACAAGTCTTAAAAAATGGAGTGGATGGTGTACAACAATTTGTAAATCCTCAGAAAATTGTTGTTTCGCCTAGTGGGAAATATTTATATGTAGCTTGTTCTGGTAGTCATTCAATTGTTGTATTTAATAAAACTGAAGAGGGTCAATATACTTTTTTACAAGCAATGACTCGATCATATATTAGTGGTTTAGGCTTGAACGGTGAAGGCTTAAATGGTGCAAGTAGTTTAGCCATGTCTTTAGATGGCTTAACGTTATATGCAGCAGGGGAAACTGGTATTGGTTTAACTTCATTGGAAGTTCTGGTTGATGGTCGTCTTCAAATAAAAAACCAGTTTTCAAATAAAATGAACATAACTGAAGAATTAACTGACATTTCTTCAATCACTCTCTCTGCCGGTGGTAGGCACTTATTAGTGACAACGGCTACATCTGATTCTTTAATAGTATTTGAAATAATAGCAGATTAAATATCAAGACCTTATTATTCAACTGCATTAATACGAGAATTTAAGTGCTATAAAAACAACAGGTCGTTGAAGACAAAAAAGGGTAAAAAAAAGCCTGATTAAAAATCAGGCTTGAAAATGGGAACACACATATAAACTACATACTAAGAGAGGTAGTAACAGCATAAGTTCAATTCGTTTTTAATTATTTTTCAATAAGTTCTACCTAGTAGAAAATAAAACGTTTTAAACTCAATTACAGAATTTCCAGTGTCACGCTAAATCTTAATTAATCGGGGTTGTAGCAATGTTAACTATAATGGCCAAGCCAGTTTGCACTCTCAAACGGCTAAGCTAATGTTTTCTTTTAGGTGGCACCGTCACTGCTTTTGATCTCATTACCTCTACACTGCGGCGTTTTTATAGGACCTTTTGAGCAGAATTAAGGGCATAATTTTTTTGGGTACTTTCTTTTGTGCGAGTAAAAGGAGTAGCTGGATAGGCGAGGATGCCATGTCATATTTTTCAGGCAGCCGCCGCGCTGGATGCATTGTCCTGGAAGGCATGCCCTTTTTAATTATCAGAGATTATGAAATGTCTTCATTGGATTTAAATTAACCATTCCGACCACGAGACTTACTCTCCCCCTATAAATACCCACTTAAATCTTGCCCCGGCTGAATAACACGTTGCACATCTCCTTGAAACACTACTCCCTCCAATTCTCCTTTCAAAACCAATTTTCCTTCTTGCAACAACAAAGCGCACCCCTCACGAATACCCATCACCGGCATCTGAGGGTTTAAAACACAAAACTCCTCAATACGCTGCGCACGTGTTTCGCCATTGTGCCCAGGTGCCTGATAATCGGTGTAGTGGGGGTTGAGTTGAAAAGGCACGAGGTTGAGTGCATCGAAACTGGGTGGTTGCACTATAGGCATATCGTTGGTTGTACGAATGCTGTTACCGCAGATATTTGAACCTGCGCTCCAACCAACATAAGGTGTGCCCTTGGTAACTTGGTTTTTTAATGTGTCTAGTATGTCTTGTTGATACAGTTCGTTGAGTAGGTTAAAGGTGTTGCCTCCTCCTACTAGTATAGCTTGAGCGTCTTCTAATGCCTTTTGGACGTTTGAGAATTGATGAATACCTTTTATTCTATAGTTGGGTAGGGCGTCTTGTACTTTTGCTGTGTAGTTATCCCAACTGATTGATATCCCAGCAAACGGAATAAAAAGGAGTTCTTTTATATCAAGTAAATAGCGGTTAAGCATGGGAATTGCGTGCTGTAGATAATCTTCATTGCCCACTTTAGAACTGCTCAACATTAAAACACGCTTTGGTACATTCATTTTTAAATTAATCCTCTTTTCTACTAGACGCGCAATTATAGACAGCTAAAATGCTTTGCATAGGTAAACCATCTAATTAATAGGATAAACAATGTCAGCTAACAAACCTTCGGTGCTTTTTGTTTGTTTGGGGAATATTTGTCGTTCACCCAGTGCTGAGGCAGTGTTAAAAAAGAAAGCCTTTGATAGTGGAATAAACATAGAAATCGATTCTGCTGGCACCCTTGGCTATCATAAAGGAGTCGCACCGGATAAACGTTCGCAAACCGTGGGCATCTCAAGAGGCTACAGTTTTAATGGTTTAAAGTGCCGAAAAGTGGTGATTCAAGACTTTGAAAAATTTGATTATATTTTGGGTATGGATAACCAAAACATCGCAGTTTTGTTAGAAGCCTGTCCCGAGGCGTTTCAGCGAAAGGTGTCATTACTCTTAAGTTTTTGTGTCTCTAGAGAGCAAGAAGTGCCTGACCCCTATTATGGTGGAAAACTTGGATTTGAATATGTTTTAGATTTAATTGAACAAGGGGTAGATGGTTTTATTGAGCACCTTAAATCCACTGGGAAATAAGATATCAATTTATATTTTAAGAATAAACACGTTTGTGATTGAAATTTACGCCCATTCCCTCTAAGTTCTCGTCCCAGTTCGTCGGTTTGCTTTTTAATCGACTACCTTATATCTATTTAACAAGGAAAAATCGTGAGTCATTGGCAACCAGACAGTTGGCGTTCAAAGCCTATTCTACAACAACCTACCTATGAAGATAAACAACACCTAAAACAGGTTGAAGATACCCTTGGCGGTTATCCTCCTTTGGTGTTTGCTGCTGAAACTCGTGCTCTGTATAAGCAACTAGGTGATGTGGCAGAAGGTAAAGGTTTTTTGTTGCAGGGCGGTGATTGTGCTGAATCTTTTGATGAATTTAATGCGCCAAAAATTCGCGATACTTTCAAAGTTATTCTGCAAATGGCTATAGTGCTGACCTATGCAGGTCGTTGTCCAGTGATTAAAGTTGCACGTATGGCAGGGCAGTATGCTAAGCCTCGCTCAGGCGATTTTGAAACGATAGATGGCGTGTCCTTACCAAGCTATCGTGGCGATATTATTAATAGCTTTGAATTTACTGAGGCATCACGTAGGCCAGATCCCCAACGTATGATTGAAGCCTACCATCGTGGTGCGTCTACTCTAAATTTACTCCGTGCTTTTGCTCAGGGTGGTTTAGCTGATTTACATGAAGTGAATCGCTGGAATATGGCTTTTGTAGAAAATAACCCTCTAAAAGACCGTTATCATGACTTAGCTATTCGTATTCAAGATGCACTAGAGTTTATGAAGGTCATGGGGATTAATTCCACCAATACCCCTACTTTACATGAAACTAGTTTATATACCTCTCATGAGGCGCTGTTACTTAACTATGAGCAAGCCTTGACCCGAGTCGATACTTTAACAGGGAATTGGTATAACTGCTCAGCGCATATGTTGTGGATTGGTGAGCGAACTCGCCAACTTGATCATGCACATTTAGAGTTTTTCCGCGGTATACATAATCCTATTGGTGTAAAAGTAGGCCCAAGTATGCAAGAGGATGAGTTAATACGACTGATTGATGCACTCAACCCAAACAATGACGCAGGTCGACTTACTTTGATCACACGTATGGGCGCAGACAAGCTCGAGCATAACTTGCCAAAACTTCTACGCAGAGTGAAACAAGAAGGCAGAAAAGTAGTGTGGAGTTCTGATCCTATGCATGGCAACACCTTTAAAGCTTCAAGTGGTTATAAAACACGTAATTTCGATGCTATTTTACTTGAAATTAAACAGTTCTTTGCTGCGCACAAAGCTGAAGGTACCCATGCTGGTGGTATTCACTTAGAGATGACAGGACAACATGTGACCGAATGCACAGGCGGCGCTTACAAAATTAGTGATGACGATTTAGCGCTAGCGTATAAAACACAATGTGACCCGCGATTAAACGCTGATCAAGTTTTAGAAATGGCTTTTTTAGTGGCAGACCATCTAAAACAAGCTTAGTAAAATTAGCTTATAAGTCTGATTAGTTACAACTAGTTTTTAAGATAAGCGACGATTACCACAGAGTGAAAAGGGTGCGAGCACAGAGTTTATAGAAGAGAACACAATATTTGTCTCTGTCTCCAGTGTGTCCTTGTTTCTTTGTGGTTAAAGTTTATTGAATTAATACAAACACATTTAAGGGAATAATATTCTAAATATCTAGAGTAGAAGGCTGTCGTCTATTCTAGAAAAGATACTTGCGGCGTTAACCAATGAGTTTGCGGTTAATTCAGGTACTCCATATACCCATGTTTTACAGCCATATTTTTCAGACACTTTGCTTAACAGCATATCGAAATCGCCGTCACCAGACAAAAGTACTATGGTATCTGCTTGTTCAGCAGCCTCTAACACATCTATGGCAATGCCTACATCCCAATCGCCTTTAGCTGAACCATCGCTGCGTTGAATGTAAGGCTTTAACTTTACATCAAAGCCAATATGTTTAAGTGCGCTTTGAAACTTTTGCTGCTGTTCATCACCTTTGTCAATGGCGTAAGCATTGGCCATAATGATATCGCCTTGATGACTGATATGCTGCCAAAAACGCCGATAATTAAATTGTTTAGAATAGGCTTGACGTGTGGTGTAGTAGATGTTTTGTACGTCAACAAAGATGGCGATTTTTTCCAAAATAGGTCACTCGTAATCAATAAATTGACCTGATCATAACACTTTAAGGGATTGAATTAGTTACTGATAGTAGACCAATTAGTCAAATTAACAGTTGATTAATTTGTCAAAGCTGAGTATGGTGATGTTGGTCTGTTAAAGTCTCACCTGAGACAGACCTTCAATGTTATGTCTTTCCTTGACCCAGTCAGCCAACATTAATAACGTATTCCTTAGTATTGGCCGTTATAGGTTTAATACTATTGATTTACAATAACAAGCTGAATTATCGTACGACGAATTTATGAGCATTATACATCGTAGCAAGCAAAATTTGCAGATGTCTCATCTAATAGAAACTAAGGTTTTAGTAGTATCGTCAAAACTGTAATGAGCTTATTTTTAGTCTTGATTATGAATGCTTCGTTTTAGAGGCACAAAATAGTCATATTTAATGAGTTTTATTATGTCTTATACATATAACGGAACACAGATTTCTGTCATGTGCCCAGTGCACAACATCTCTGTGAATAAATACAAAGTGGCGTTTGCCGACAAGTGTGGCCAGAAAATGGGCACCTTTGCAAGTACCTCTGAAACAAAACAATTTGTATCTTGGTTACTGAATATTAAGTAAAACTAATTGTTACAAACATAAAAAAACTGGATTAATCCGGTTTTTTTATGTTTGTAATTTGTAAAATTTAAGCCCAGAGCATTAGGTACAGCAAACTTTATAAACTAGACAATTTTTTTTGACAGTAAAAACTAGTTTTCAAAAATAAGCTCGTAGCTCGTAGCAAGGAAGCTTGTTTTAAGCTTCCTTGCTCGCCAAATAACTTTCGTAGTCACCTTTAAAATCGACTATACCATCTGGTTTAATGTCGATAATACGTGTAGCCACAGTGGATACAAATTCTCTGTCATGACTGACAAAAATTAAGGTGCCTTTATAATTTTCTAGGGCTAAATTCAAAGATTCAATGGATTCCATATCTAAGTGGTTAGTTGGTTCGTCCATTACCAATATATTGGGTTTTTGTAACATCAACTTACCGAACAACATACGTCCCTGTTCACCACCGGAAATCACTTTGACTGATTTGTTAATGTCATTTTGCGAGAATAACAATCTACCCAAGGTGCCACGCATAACCTGCTCGTCGTCACCTTCTTGGGCCCATTGGTACATCCAATCCATCAGCGTTTTGTCTTCTTCAAAATCAGCAGCATGGTCTTGAGCATAATAACCAATATTGCTATTTTCAGACCATTTAACGTTACCTGCAGTTAGTTCAGTGTCACCCACTAAGCATTTTAGCAAGGTTGTTTTACCTACTCCGTTTGGGCCAATAATGGCGACTCTTTCACCTACTTCGATCATTAGGTCCAAGTTTTTGTAGAGTGTTTGATCGTACGTTTTGGCTAACCCCTGCACTTCTACTGCCAAGCGGTGTAGTTTTTTAGTTTCTTCAAAGCGAATAAACGGATTTTGGCGGCTAGAGGGTTTCACCTCGTCCAATTGAATTTTATCTATCTGGCGTGCACGGGATGTGGCTTGTTTCGACTTTGATGCGTTGGCTGAGAAACGACTTACAAAAGCTTTAAGTTCGGATATTTGGGCTTTTTTCTTGGCATTGTCTGATAACAAGCTTTCACGAGATTGGGTCGCTGCTGTCATGTATTCATCGTAATTACCTGGAAATAAACGAATTTCGCCGTAATCAATATCTGCCATATGGGTACATACAGAATTTAAGAAATGCCTATCATGGGAAATAATGATCATGGTGCAGTTACGTTCGTTTAGCACCGTTTCCAACCAACGGATTGTATTGATATCCAAGTTGTTGGTAGGCTCATCCAGTAACATTATGTCAGGGTCAGAAAATAACACTTGAGCTAGTAACACTCTGAGTTTCCAACCCGGCGCGATTTCGCTCATGGGACCAAAATGCTGCTCTACAGGAATTCCCACTCCGATGAGAAGTTCACCGGCCCTTGATTCAGCAGTGTAACCATCCATTTCGGCAAATTCAGATTCTAAATCGGCCACTCTGATACCGTCTTCTTCGGTCATATCTGGGTTGGCATAAATAGCATCGCGTTCGACTTTAACCGTCCATAATTCACCATGGCCCATGACAACAGTATCAATGACGCTGCATTTTTCATAGGCAAATTGGTCTTGTTTTAGTTTACCAATACGTTCACCTGGGTCGATAGACACGTTGCCCCCAGAAGGCTCTAAGTCACCACCTATGATTTTCATAAAGGTTGACTTACCACAACCATTTGCGCCAATCAGGCCATATTTATTGCCGTTGCCAAATTTGGCTGAGACATTTTCAAATAAAGGCTTTTCGCCAAATTGGATTGTAATATTTGCAGTAGTAAGCAAGGTCTGTACCTCAGTATTAATATTCAACTATTATTTGCCATCACGTGGCTAAATGTAGTGGCGTATAGATGACAAAAATTCGGCGCATATTATGCCATAAAAATCGCGCTATCGCTAAGGAGTAAGGGGGCTTTTTGGGGATTTAAGTTTTGCTTTTTACCAACTCGGCTTTTAATAGGGCTAAATGACGGCGCATAATACGATGACATTGTTTAACGCTTAATACTGAGACACTCACATCTTGTTTTTTCTGGTAAGTCAAACGCAAAAATAGCTGGGTTATTCGAGAAAATGGATCACTGATATTATTTGAGTAGTGTTCGCCGATTTTTTGGTTAAATTCATAAGGTCCCTGCCAAGTAGCCCTTGTAGTTCCCGCTTTTTCAAATGCACTAAGTGCGCTTTGGTACAAACGTTGTGTTTTACCTACACGATTTTGTAACCAATGTGGAAGAAAAAACAAGCTCAGTAACAAAGCGATAGTGACTATTATACCTAATCCTAATATGGATAAGCGTTCTGGAGTTAGCTTACCTAAAATTGCTTTGAATAAGTCGCGCTGTTTTTCACTATTAAATCCTAATACCCAGCGGCTCCAGTTATAATCTAAGTCTGCCAAAAAGAGTCTGATATTATTTAGCCAAGCAATATTGGTAAGTCTGGCTAAGGCAAAAGGCGAATCAGCTAAAAAGCTGCCTTCCTCTTGCATTGCTTGCCGTAAACCAAATTCTATCCTATCTGGCGATACAAGAGCTGTTGGGTCGATTCGTTGCCAACCCGTTTTATCGCTCCATGTTTCTACCCATGCATGGGCATCGTATTGATAAATACTCAAATAAGGTGATTTTCCGGGACTTTCTACTAACTCACCGCCTTGATAACCTGTTACTAATCTCGCGGGAATGCCGCCCAATCTAAGTGCATAGGCAAAAGCACTGGCGTAATGACTACAAAATCCTGCTTGATTATCGAATAAAAAACGGTCTACTGGATCGACCAGCATAACATCAGGCTTTAAGGTATAAATAAAGGGCTGGTTAACAAAAAAACGTAACACTGCTTTTATAAATTCGTTGTTGTCTTGGAATTTTTCACGAAGTGTATTGACCCATTCTCGTGTTCTGTTATTGCCTTTTTCAGGTAACGCCAAATTAACCCTTTTGTCAGCTTTGGTGATAGTTTGGCTGGCCAATGCGTCAGAGTACGAACGCACAGCGTACTGATATTTACTCACCACTGGCTGGCGATTAAATAATAAAAAGTCACTGCTTTGCATAATGTTTCTGCTGTTTTGAGTATGTGTTGGTACAGCTATATCCAATGCAAACAACCAAGGTTGATAGGTAGGCTCAGCAATCACTTCATAATCAAAAAAAGAGCCGACTAACTTAGGCTTAAATTGCTGTCTTGTTTCTAATTGAAATTCCCGCATTTTCTTACGATAGGCGTGAACCTTCCATGTTTTGCCATCAAAATCTTCCATAACGATGGCTCGCCAGTAACGCTGTCTGGCTATTGGTGGGGTGTTTTCGAAGGTCGCTCTAAAGGCCAATTCGCTTGATTGAGAGAGGCTGGCAATATCACCAGGAGTGATTTTTTCTGATAGCCCTGTTTGAGCACCATTGGCCCTAGGTGTGTGCCAAAGTGGTGACAATTGAGGCAGTACCAAAAACATTAATAAACCTATTGGTAGTGCCTGTAAGCTCAGTATTAAAATGGTTTTAAATTGTTTTTGCATGTTTATTGATGGGGCATGATAATAAGCCAAACTTAATAATAATGCCAAACACATCAATGCATAAAATAGGCTAAAGCTAATAGTCTGATTATATATAAACCCGCAGCCAATCAAAAAAAACAGACTGGTGACCAATTGGTATACATCTTTTTGGCTGCGCATTTGCATTAATTTTAATGCACAGGCTAGGACCAACAAATTGATCATAATAAATAATACACCGGCACTCAACGCGGAGTAAATTAAACCCAGTGTGCTTAATATCGCTAATAAGTTAAGCGTTCGGATCGTCGGTAAGTGTTTGTAGTAATTATAATAAATAGCGCCTCTAATGACTGCACCACAAATAACAAGCAATAATACCCAAGTAAATACAGAAGAAAAAAGACTAAAGCTGACCAACACTGACACCGCCGTTAATAATAACAACGCAATATTTTCAGAAGGCTTATTTGTGCCGCTGTTGTTAGATTTTTGGTTTAGTCGAGTTGACATGTTTACGGGGGCCCTTCAGGGAAATAGGCTAGCGCATGTAAACAAGCGAGTCGGTGCGCAGCACCGCTATTAGGAGCAATACATTGTGTACCTAGGTCCAAACCAAATGTTCTCTGAGTGCGGCTTAATTCGATGACTTGAAAACATAATTTCCCAAGCTCTCTATTTAATCCATCACTATCTGATACGTCTTTTTCTGCTGTTGTTTTTAATTCCATGTTGAGATGTGATAAATTTTTATTTTTATATTCAATTGAGAGTTTAAGCCAACCTATATGGTCACCAATAGAAGAAAAATGTTTGCTGATCATGCCTCGGCCCTTAGCCAGTTGTTTCCATGCGACATGGTTTAAAGGTTCACCCAATTGGTATGCTTTTAGATGAGAGAAGTCATCATGACCAGCTTTTTCGTTGGCAGTTTCACCACTTTTTTTAGTACTATTGTGTTCAATTATATGCAGCTGTATTTCACAAGGCAGAGGTTTAGGAAAAACAGTAATCTGGTGAGTAAAAGCCAAATGTGTCCAACATCTGTATAGACCCAGGGGATAAAAGCTTTCCACTGTTACTCTAGATAAAATCAATTTCCCTCGCTGTTGACACCTATTGCTTAAATTTATTGGATTAGAAAATGTATCGGTGTCTACTAATGTGCTTGGCCAGTTATGCTGAGAACCCTTTTTTTTACCGGATTGATGCTTAATAGTTTGGAACTTAAAATGTAATAGTCCACTTACAGGAGACCTAGCAAGAAAGTTGCCTTTGTTGTTGGCATTTAACCATAAAGGAATATGCAAATTGTCACCAACAAATACTTCAGAACACTTACCAATTTGTAAATCTATGCGGGCAAAGTTGATATAACTGGCCAATAAGTTGACTAAAAATATTGCTAACAAAAAATAGCACAGTAACAACATCAAGTTATTTTGATAGTTAGTGCCAAGCAAAAATAGCAGTACACACAAAAATAAAAATAATAGACCGAATTTAGCCGGAAAAATAAAAATATTATGATGGTTTAAGTTATGCTGCGTAGCCGCAGGAATGCGCTTGTTTAGCCATCTATTCCAGTGATTTTGTAAAAATGTCATAACAAAGTCTAAGCTGCAATAGGGTCGATAGCTTCGAGCAATATTTTGCTAAAACTGCCTTGTGAACTGAAGTCGCTCGAAGCGCTGCGTAACCTATGCTCAGCCACTGCAGGCAGTATGGCTTGTACATCCTCTGGTATTAAAAAGTCTCTATTATTGATGAAAGCCCAAGCCTTAGCGGAGCTCAACAATGCCTTAGTTGCACGCGGCGATAACGGGTTAGCGAATTGGTTGCTTTCGCGGCTAAAGGTGACTAAACGCAATATATAATTGAGTAAGGCATCCGAAGCATATACTTGGCTGGCTTGATCCTGTAATTCAATAAATTCAGTTATATCCATTACTGTTTTTACGGTATGTTGAACATTACCCAATTGTGTTTTTAACATGCTTTTTTCTGCTTCTCTATCGGGGTATCCTAGCTGAATACGCATTAGAAATCGGTCTAACTGGGATTCAGGTAGAGGGTAAGTGCCGGATTGATGCATTGGATTTTGTGTACCAATCACAAAAAATGGTGATGGCAGTGGTCGGGTTTTACCGTCCAAGCTGACTTGTCTTTCTTCCATGGCTTCAAGTAATGCACTCTGGGTTTTGGGGCTCGCTCGGTTAATTTCATCGGCTAACACTAGTTGATTAAAGATAGGCCCTGGGTGAAAACGGAAGCTTTGTTCGTTGTTATCAAAAATATTGATACCTAACATGTCTGCTGGCAATAGGTCTGATGTGAATTGAATACGAGAATATTCTAAGCCTAGTACTTTTGCTAAAGTGTGTGACAGTGTGGTTTTACCCATACCGGGTAAATCTTCGATTAACAAATGGCCGTTAGCTAATAAACAAGTCAGTGCCAATTTAACCTGTTGTTGTTTGCCAATTAATACCTGACAGGATTGCTCTATGGCTTTAGCCAATTTGTTGTGCAACATAAAGTAGTTGTATCCAAAGAATCTATTATATTAGGCTAACTGATATTTTAGCGCAAATAAGGTCTATTTTTGTTGGTTTAGGTAATACTTACGTATGAAATGGAATTAATCGATGAATTGATTGCGCCAATCCGTATAATATTAAATATGTAGACCGTTTGAAAAAATAAATATATGAAAAGTATTCAAATAGAAGAAGATCTTTACCACTTTATTGCTTCACAGACTCAAGATATCGGTGAGAGTGCATCAGATATTTTACGTCGATTAGTTATGCCTGAATCACGACTTAAAATAGAAAAAGATAGTAGTATAAACCAGGCTATGCCTATCTACTGCGCAGATAATGCTGCAAGGTTTGTGCAAGACACAGAGCAGGCTTGTCAGGCATCCGCGGTTTTTAGTGAACTCGAAGGGCAACAATTACAGGCTATCCCTAAAATAGTGGAAAGATGGTTGCTGGTGTTATCGGTTATCCATAAACATAATACTCAGCAATTTGTGAAAGTACTTGGCATGAGCGGAAGGAATAGGACGTATTTTGCCACCGATAAAGACACACTCTTAGCGACTGGCAGCAGTACTAATCCTAAAAACGTACCGGGCTCCGATTATTGGGTGATCACCAATAACAATACAGTTAAGAAAATCAATATGCTCAAAGAAGTAGCTGATCAAGTAGGCTTTACGTTACCCGAAATAGAACAACTGATTACTATATTTGCACCTGAACATATATGAAATTTAACAAAACATAAGGATTATTATGGCTCTACATCCAGAAGCAGGAAAGCTCGCGAGTAAAGATCAGTTGGTGAACGTTGCTAAGTTGACTAGCGCCTATTACACTTCTCAGCCTACAAAAGGTGATAGCACTCAAGCTGTGTCTTTTGGTACGTCAGGGCACCGTGGTAGTTCATTTTTAAAGACCTTTAACGATATGCATATTGCCGCTATCTGTCAGGCGCTGGCTGAATTTCGACAAGACAAAAACATCACAGGCCCACTGTATATGGGAATGGACACCCATGCTTTATCTGAAGCAGCGTTTTCAACAGCTGTTGAGGTTTTAGCCGCCAACGGGGTGTTTTTAGTGGTGCAAGAGGAACGCGGATATACCCCTACACCGGTTATCTCACACGCTATTTTGCAACATAATATTGATTCGCCCAAAGAATTAGCTGATGGCGTGGTGATTACACCCTCACATAATCCACCAGAAGACGGAGGTTTTAAGTATAACTCACCTCATGGTGGACCCGCAGATAGCGATGTGACCAACCTTATTCAGCAACGTGCTAATGAGATCATCAGTCATGATATGGCTGGAGTCAAACGCATGAGTTTGGCTGACGCCTATGGTTCTGTTTACTTAAAAGAAATTGATTTTGCTGAAGATTATATTGCACAGCTAGGCGAAGTGATTGATATGCAAGCCATTGTCAAAGCGGGTTTAGTTTTAGGTACTGATCCCTTAGGCGGTGCGGGTTTAGGTTATTGGGATAGAATAGCTCAGCGTTATGGATTAAACATAGAAGTAGTCAATCGTAACGTTGATCAGCAATTTGGCTTTATGCGACGAGACAAAGACGGGAAAATCCGCATGGACTGTTCGTCGCCATATGCTATGGCGGGTTTGATTGATCTCAAAGATAAATTTGATGTGGCCTTCGGTAACGACCCTGATTTTGACCGCCACGGTATAGTGACCCGCAAAGGCGGTTTAATGAATCCTAATCATTATTTAGCCGTAGCTATTCAATATCTATATCAATACAGAACTGAGTGGCCGCAAGATATCAAAGTGGGTAAAACGTTAGTATCGAGCAGCATGATTGATAGGGTAGTGGAGGGCCTGGACCGTGAATTAGCAGAAATGCCAGTAGGCTTTAAATGGTTTGTACAAGGGATATTGAATAGCGAAATTGGTTTTGCTGGTGAAGAAAGCGCAGGCGGCATATTTTTACGCCGTAATGGTAAACCATGGGCAACTGACAAAGATGGGATTATCATGTGTCTGTTAGCTGCTGAAATTATTGCTGTCACAGGTAAAGATCCTAGCGAACATTATCAGGCCCTAACCAAAAAGTTTTCATCTCCAACTTATACCCGTATTGATGTAGCTGCGAACCACGCTCAGAAGCAAGTATTAAGTAAAATGGATAAAAGCGTCATTCAATTTACACAGTTGGCTGGCGAAACCATTATTAATATTCAAACTCATGCTCCGGGCAATGCAGCTGCGATTGGAGGAGTGAAAGTGAGTACTGAAAATGGTTGGTTTGCCGCACGCCCATCGGGTACCGAAGAAATTTATAAAATATATGCAGAAAGTTTTAATGGATCTGAACATCTCGATCTACTCGTTAAAGAAGCACAAACATTAGTCGAACAAGTATTTAAAGCTGCAAATGTATAAACGCTAAGTCGTAGATTTTGATTTTATGTAAAGATATGAAGTGTTTATCTTTGAAAACGTAATATTTTTTGAGTATTTAACGTTTATTTAACAAACTAGTGTAAAAATTCCTGTTAAAACTATGCCATTAATTTATCTGTGATTTTATTGTGTTATTTAGGACTTGATATAGACAAAATACGTCAGGGCAAGTGACATCTAAATAACGCTAATTCGAGGTGTGATATGAGTGCTAAAAGTTCAGTTTCTAAACCGTCTTCTTTACCAAAAAAAGCCATGAAAGATGCAATTGTCAGACATCTGCATTGTTCGTTAGGCACTGACGAAAACAAAGCAAATAACCATGCGTGGTGGAAGGCAACCTGTGCATCAGTGCAAGAGCATGTCTTAGAGCAACTGCGTAAAACCCAGAAGTCACATTACTTGAATGATACTAGAGCGGTGCATTATTTTTCTGCAGAGTTTTTGATGGGCCGTTTGATGTCTAATAACTTACACAACTTAGGTTTATTTGAACAAACCGATCAAGCTCTAAAAGAACTGGGTGTCAACCTCACTGACATTATGGAAGAGGAGCCAGATATGGCCCTGGGTAATGGAGGTTTGGGGCGTTTAGCTGCATGTTTTATAGACTCTTTAGCGACCCTTGATTTGCCTGCTATTGGTTATGGTTTGCATTATGAACATGGTTTATTCCGCCAAGAAATAAAAAATGGTGAACAAATAGAGCGACCAGATAGCTGGCGTGATTATGGAAACCCATGGGAAATATGCCGGCCTGAGTCAATTCAAGAAATTCCTTTATATGGTTATGTTGAAACCAAATATGGTGAGAACCGCGAAATTAAAAAAGAATGGCACCCTGGGATAATTGTTAAAGGTTTACCTTGGGATATTCCAGTGGTGGGTTATGGTGGTAAGACGGTAAATGTTTTACGTTTGTGGCAAAGCCAAGCGTCAGATTACTTCAACTGGGATGTATTTAATGCTGGTGGTTATGTGGATGCTCAAAAAGAAAATGTGCAAGCCGAGACCATTTCTAAAGTGTTATATCCCAACGATGAAACTGAAGCGGGTAAAGAACTACGTTTAATTCAACAGTACTTCTTCAGTGCTTGTTCGCTAAAAGACATTATTCGACGTTATAAAAGGGCCCATGGAGACAACTGGAGTCGTTTTTCCAGTCAAGTGGTGATCCAATTGAACGACACGCATCCCGCTATTGCTATACCTGAATTGATGAGAATTTTACTAGACAGGGCTGAGTTAGATTGGGATAGTGCTTGGAAAATATGTAGTAAGACATTTGCCTATACTAATCATACGTTATTGCCTGAAGCGCTAGAAAAATGGTCTGCTCGCATGTTTGAAAAAATTCTGCCAAGGCATTTGGAAATCATTTATGAAATTAATCACCATTTTATGAATGAGGTAGAAAAAGTGTGGCCAGGTGACAACGTTATTAAGCAGAAATTGTCGATCATCGAAGAGGGCAATGAAAAAATGATCCGTATGGGTAACTTGTCGGTCATTGGTTCTTTTAAGGTAAATGGTGTGGCTGAAATTCATTCTTTGTTAGTGAAGAAAAACCTGTTTCCAGAATTTCATAAAATGTGGCCAAATAAATTAACTAATGTCACCAACGGTATTACTCCTCGGCGTTGGTTAAAAGCATGTAACCCAAAACTATCTGCCTTAATAGATGAAAAAATTGGCAGTGATTGGCCGTTGCACCTAGAAAAATTAGAGCAATTGAGTCAGTTTGCCGACAATGCTAAGTTTCAAAAACAATTTATGAAAATTAAGTATGAAAACAAAGTCGCGTTGGCAAAAGAAGTACTAGCGTTAACGGGGATAGAAATTAATCCTAAAGCTATCTTTGATGTGCAAATTAAACGTTTACATGAGTATAAACGTCAGCATCTCAACCTATTACATATCATGGCGTTATATCGCCGTTTATTAGAAGATCCAAGTTACGACATGCAACCACGAGTATTTTTATTCGGCGCTAAAGCCGCTCCGGGTTACAAGTTAGCGAAAGACATTATTTATGCCATTAACCAAGTGGCTGAAAAAGTCAATAATGACAAACGGGTAAACGGTAAGATAAAAGTAGTGTTTTTACCTAATTACCGGGTTAGTTTGGCCGAGAAAATGATCCCTGCTGCTGATATTTCTGAACAAATTTCCACTGCTGGCCTAGAAGCCTCAGGTACAGGGAATATGAAGTTATCACTTAATGGTGCCCTAACAGTAGGCACATTAGACGGAGCAAATATTGAGATAGCGGAAGAAGTTGGTGACGAAAATATTTTCATATTTGGTATGAATGTAAACGAAGTATATGAACTTGATCAAGCTGGCTACAACCCTTACGATTTTTATTACAATAATAAAGAAATAAAAGCAGTTCTAGATTGGCTTGAAACTGATTATTTTACACCGGGTAAACCTGGTGCATTAGCGTCAATCAAAGATAGTTTATTAGAGGGGGGAGACCCTTACAAAGTCTTAGCTGACTTTGAGTCTTATTCAAATGCACAAAAAAAAGCAGACAAGGCATTTTGTGATAAATCGAGATGGGCAAAAATGGCGATACTCAATACAGCACGTATGGGCAAGTTTACTTCAGACCGCTCAATTAAAGATTATGTGGAAAAGATTTGGCAATTACAGCCATGTGAAGTAGAGTAAATTTCTACACTTCTACAGTGCAATTTTATTAAAGTTTAGTTGTGCCCGGATTGATAACAGCTCAAGCAAGTATTTGGGGTTTTTGTTGTAATAAAGTCAGTTAGTTAGTCTAGATTAAACTATATTTATCGGTGGTTTTTCTAGATTTTCATATCGACTTTTACGGGTATTTCAGCGGATGTTTCACCGGGTGATTTTTTAATGCAACATGAATCCTTAATAACCATTCCAAATCGTTATGTGTTTTTGGCAGAAATAGAGCAACTTTTTAAAACAGATGCCAAGCAGTCTTTATTGTTAATTGATGTTGTGCGTTTTTCTGATGTTAGTACCAGTTTTGGTTACGATTATGGAGATAAAGTTCTTTTAGAAATTGCTAATCGTATTGCATTTCTATTTGCTGATAATGCTATATTTGGCCGAATTAGTGGTGATGTTTTTGGTTTGATTTTTCCTGGTTACCACCAACAAAAACAATTACATGATTTTTATAACCATTTAGTTCAACATTTTAAAACGCCTATTAAATGTGATGACCACGCCTTTATTGCTGACTTCAATGTTGGTGCTGCATCTAATCCAAAAAGTAATAGTAATATCAATAAATTTTTTCTGTTAGCTGAAACTGCTTTAAAACAAGCAAAGCATAATAAATTCAATAATTTCCAATATGCGCAAAATTTTTATGATGAAACAACAGGACGTGCATTAGCACTTAAAGCAGATATAACTCGAGCTTTGGATAACGATGAGTTAGAAATCTACTTTCAACCTAAAATTGAGTTAAATACATTACACATAATTGGTGCAGAGTGTTTGTTACGTTGGAACCATCCACTAGACGGTTTAATTTTCCCCGGCGCACTGATTGAAGCCGCTGAATCTTACAATATGATGAATGAACTGGGTTATTGGGTATTAGATCAAGCCATTAAAGGTGCGGCATATCTAAATAGTGTCGCTTTACCCATGCAAATTTCAGTGAATATGTCGCCTTCCCAATTATATGATTTGAATTTTGCTGACAACCTCAAAGAAATGTCGCAAAAGCATCAGGTCGAATTATCCCAATTTGAATTAGAATTAACAGAAGATGTGGCTTTGTCTAATTCAATTTTAGTTAAAAAACAATTGTCAGAAATTCGTTCACTTGGAGCGACTATTGCGATTGACGACTTTGGCAAAGGCTACTCTAACTTAACTTATCTTCGTGATATCGAGATTGATACCATCAAAATTGATAAATCTTTCATTATGCAGATTGATCAGAGTCCGGTTAATCGTGCGATAGTAGAGGCAAGTCAGATAATTGCTAAGGCTGCTAACTGTGAGTTAGTAGCTGAAGGTATTGAAAATGTTCAGCATTTGCATATATTACGTGAAATAGGTGTTTTATATGGGCAAGGTTTTTTGTTTTCCAAAGCAATTTCCATAAATGATTTTGTTGAGCTAGCCAACAAAGACTTAGCTATAGGTACTTCTTTTGTGCGTGAACACCAAATTGCCTAGCGGCGTTTGTCTTTAAATAACTCTCATCTTAAAAGAGGAGAGTTAGTATTCTGATTAGCGTAATATTAGTTTTTTAGGCACCATCTCTGCGATAAAAATTAATATACTATGCAAAATACTTTCAAATCATCCGTTCAAAATACTATGCAAACGCTAAAGCAACAGGGTAACTTTCTCTCTTTGTCCCGCACCCAGCCTTCACTTTTTACTGTTCCTTTTCAATTTTTTATCCATAAACATACACAAGTCAACGTGTTGGCAGAAGGTATTATCAGCTTCGAACCTATTACTGATACAGACAAAGATATTGTGCTCTCTTGTGGTGTACACGGAAACGAGACTGCTCCAATAGAAATCTGCGATAATTTGGTCAAAGGTATATTGATAGGTAAATTGGTTGTAAAACAGCGAGTGTTGTTTTTATTTGGCAATTTACCCTCCATGGATATTGCGCAGCGTTTTGTGGAAGAAAATATGAATCGTTTGTTTAGCGGCGCACATCAAAATCTAGGTGCTGGGCAACAGATAAATGATGAAAGACGCCGAGCAAAACAATTAGAAGATGCCGTTAAAAACTTCTATTTAGGAATAGATGATGAGCAGGGTAGGTGCCGTTTTCATTATGATTTACATACTGCCATTCGAGCATCTAAAAATGATAAATTTGCTGTTTATCCATTTCAAAATGGTAAAGCTTGGGATAAATATCAACTACAAATTTTGTTAGCCTGTGGGGTAAACACCATTTTATTGTCTGGTAGTCCAACTACCACTTTCAGTTATTATTCCGTCAACAAATTTAACGCTCAGGCGTTCACCGTTGAGTTAGGGAAGGTCAAGCCTTTTGGTCAAAACAATATGGACAATTTTAGTGAATTAGTGACTACTTTGACCAAGTTGATTTGTGGTGTTGAATTAGCACTTAAAAATTATAATGAAGCAGACTTTTTGATCTACGAAGTGAATCAAGTGATCAATAAACAGCAAACTGATTTTGCCCTCAATTTTGCGTCAGATGCTCCTAATTTTAGTGATTTTCCTAAAGAGCATTTATTAGCTTCTGAAACGGGTTGTGAATATCGTGCCCAATTTGAAGGTGAAGCGATTGTATTTCCTAACGCCGATGTTGAAATTGGTCAACGGGCTTTGTTAACTGTGATACCCACTTATATTTAAGGCTTTACATGACTAATTTTATTTTACATCCACAATTAGAAAAAGATAGTGCATTAGTCATCGACCTAAATTTGTGTACGGTACGACTAATCAATGATGCTAATTACCCATGGCTAATTTTAGTACCACAAGTGGTTGACATAAGTGATGTGATTGACTTAAGTGATGATCAGCAGCAAATACTATGGCAAGAATCTGCGAGGGTTAGTCGTGCACTTAAACATTTATTTGCACCTGACAAGTTGAATGTTGCAGCGCTGGGGAATATGGTACCTCAATTGCATTTACATCATATTGTACGCTACCAAAATGATGTAAGTTGGCCTAAACCTATTTGGGGGCAGTTTGCGTCTAAGGCTTATTCGGATGAACAACTAGCGGATCAAATTGATTTAATTAAGACTGAAATAGAAGCAAGGAGTGACACATGATAATAACCACGACTCATCAACTAGAAGATAAAAAAATCGAGCAGTATTTAGGTATTGTTGTAGGCGAAGCAGTAATGGGTGCCAATATATTTAAAGATATTTTTGCATCAATCCGAGATATTGTAGGCGGTCGCTCGGGCGCCTATGAAGATGAACTAACTAAAGCACGGAAAATTGGTTTTCAGGAATTGGAACAAGAAGCCCGTTCTATGGGTGCCAATGCAGTTGTTGGCGTAGATATTGACTATGAAGTGGTAGGTAAAGGCGGCAGTATGTTGATGGTCAGTATCAGTGGTACTGCCATTCGATATGTTGATAAATAGTGTGTAGCATTCTTAGTTAGTTAATGCCCTAACGGGCACTGCCGTCCCGCGAAGCGTATTTGTGCTCTGTATACAGCGATAAAAGCATGCGCTGACGCTTACTGCGATCCTTGGCAGGTTTCTCACAGGATCCCTTCTGTGGGACCTACTTTTTTACTACAGCTAAAAAAAGTAGGCAAAAAAAGCCGCTCGCCAAACTATGTTCTTCATCCCATTATTTATGAGATTTAGCAGGTCGTCGTAATGTGCTCCCAGCACTCTACGACTCAATTTACATCCTTGTAAATTGCCCTACGAAATCTCATAAATAATTGGCGAACATACATGCGAGGGTAAATCAAAAGCATCGGCTTCGCCCCCGCAGGTGCCTGTTTTTATATAAGGGCTATCCACTTAGCCCGACCAACCACTACATGTTGTGTTTCCTTTCTTTTGTCATTTAGGTCTTATTGGCACGCTTAATTGACATAACGAATTGAAAAAGTAATGTCTGCTTAGAATTGCAGACAGTCGGGGGACATTCAATCCTATACCCGCTTTTCGCTCAAAGGAGTCATACGATACACTCCTTCACTGTTCGCAATCTGCTAATGAGGGCCGTTCGTTGATTAGTTCGGCTAGCTGTCCGTTAAATCTTTATTTAAGCTTAATAGTCCACATAGGGTATACCCATAGAGACAGTCAAAGTATCTATTCAAAAACAACGTATTAGGAACCGGTTATTTTGAATTACCGATTTTGCCAAAGTCCATGTTAAGTGGGTACTTTTGGCCTAAATAATGGACTGTAAAATTGAGACCTTGAGCGAGTCCATTTAGGGTGTACCTATCGTAGACTGATAAGATTGGGCCGAAAGCAGCGCAAAAACTAATGATTAATACCGCTTTCAACTTGTCGTTTAACAAAATCATTCAAGCTAACATTGTTTTCTTTTGCGGCGACCATGGCCGCTAAGTGTAATTTGTGGCCAATGCGAACATTAAACGAGCCCTTACAAG
>JAWUXU010000080.1:0-15236 GCA_034111145.1 Paraglaciecola sp. | reverse complement strand
AAGATTTTAACTACTAGATAAGAGGGCATATTGAATATTCGTTACATTATCGTTAAGGACGCCCTCGTCTAGTTTCTAAGTCGACTTTTTCCGAAGATTCTGACATATGCCTGAGTCGATTTTCTGAAAGCTTGGTAATATTTGATAGAATTTTCAATCGCATTTAATGTTTTTTCGAAGTTATGTCTGTCGATTTAAAAATTAAGGTTTTGATATCTTTTTTTTGTTAAAACCTAGGTTTACCGATACACGGCTACTCGACATCATGACCCAAATTAATGTGTAAATAGCAAAAATGATAATCATCCATTGTGGCATAGTCATATCCATAAATGACCAATTAATATCTCCACAATCGCCAGTTGCAGAGAATACATTTGGCAACCACTCGTGTAAGGGGGCCCAAGCAGGGAAATTCGGCACAAACTCACAGGTCGCAAAAAACGGATTGGCAGCGGTTTGAATATCCACATGTTCGATTGCTATTAATAAACCCCAAATAGCTGATATACCCCAACCCAGATATCCAATTAGGCGAGTAATCAGGTTATTCATTAACATCGCGGGCACTGCCGAAAACATTAAGCCAAAGACTGCAGTACGTTGATATATACACATAATACAGGGGCGTAAATCTGTAACGTGCTGGAAATATAGCGCTGTAATTTCAAGGCACAGCGCAGAAAAGAACAACAGTAGCCATGCGCGTCGGTCAGTAGATAATGAAGATAGTTTGTTTAGCAAAAGATAGTCCTAATTTAATTAAGTAAAGCAACACTGCCCAGTATTATCTCAAAGCGATTTTTAACCAAAAGATATAATAAGTCTACCCAAAATAAATCTTAAAATCCCCTAGACTGTATTTTTTTAAATAAAATTTGTCTGTATCTTTCGCAATACTTTGTTAACAATTTAAAGTTTCGTTGTTACAGGTAAAAATCATCTGGTACAATCAGTGTATAAGAGTCGTTATAAATAATAAAAAAAAAGTGAGTGTTTGATGATATACAAGGCACAGAGCCCTGCAGGATTCGCTGAAGAATATATAGTTGAATCAATCTGGAGTGGACGTTTTCCTCCTGGCACAATTCTCCCCGCAGAACGTGAATTGTCCGAACTTATCGGTGTCACTCGAACAACTTTGCGTGAGGTGTTGCAGCGTTTAGCTCGTGACGGTTGGTTGACTATTAAGCATGGCAAGCCAACTAAAGTGAATAATTTCTGGGAAACCTCAGGACTTAATATATTAGAAACTTTAGCCAGACTCGACGAAGATGGGATCCCTGAACTTGTTGACCATTTGTTGGCCGCCAGAACTAACTTAAGCGCAGTATTTATTCGTGGGGCTATTCGCAACCAGCAGGAAAAAGCAATTGAAATATTAAATAGTCACAGTGACATTCCTGATGATGGTAAAATTTTTGCACAGCGCGATTACAAGCTTAACCATGATCTTGCCTTTGCTTCTGGCAACCCCGTTTATGTGTTAATGATGAATGGTTTTAGAGGGTTGTACTCGCGTATTGGTGGTTACTACTTCTCGAATCAAAAATCGAGAGACTTAACCCGCGGTTATTATAAAAAATTATTAGAGCTTGCTGAAAACGGTGACTACGAAAATCTTCCTTTAGTGATCAGAACCTATGGGATTGAAAGTGGAAAAATTTGGCAAGAGTTACGTGCAGATATGCCTAAGGGGCTGGTGGATTAATCTGCTCAATAGTTAAAAACGGGCTAGTATGATTTTCAGTTTAATCAATCCATTTAAAAACCCAAAAATGGAAAATCCCTTGTATGTTAGTAGTAACTTATTTAGTTGAGAAAAATATAAATCATTGCTCAATTAGTATGCAAATTCTAATTCGTTTCTTTAATGTTGTAGTTAATCAAGACAATCAACTTATTTAAGCAAGGAAACAAACATGGCAAAGCTAGAATCTTTCAAAGGTAAAGTAAACGAAGCAGAAGAATTCGCACGTAAAATTTGGCTCGCAGGTCTAGGCGCATATGGCAAAAGTTTTGATGAAGCACAAGGCCGTTATGAAAAAATTGGTGTTGAAGCAAGCAAAATGTTTGATGAGTTAGTTATTAAGGGTTCTGAAATTGAAACTGAAGCCAAAGACAAATTTCAAGTAAAAGACAAAGTTGAAACCCGTGTTGCAGAAGTTCGTAAGAAACTAGGATTAGACAAAAAAACTGCAGATGAAAAAGTTGACGAGTTATCAACGAAAATTGACACTCTTACTGAAGCAGTTGCAAAACTAGCAGCTAAGTAATTAGCTCAATATCCAACCCAGATATAGGAAAATTGTTTTTAGTCTTGGTTGGGTATTTTATATTTAGTTTGTATTGGTGTGAGCTAAGACATTAGGAGAATCAATTTGAACACGACAAAAAAAACGGTAGTGTTGGCACATAAAACTTGGTTAGCTGGAGTGGGTGTTTTTGAAGTTGGACGCGAAAAAGCGGCCAATAAGTTTGACCAGTTATTTGTTGATGGTTCAGCATTTGTAAATGATCTGCTAGAAAAAGGCGAGTCGATAGAAACACAAATACATGTAAAATTAGAGACCAAAAAAATGTTAAAAGACAAAATTTCAGCATTAAGAGCAAAGCTCGGATTCGGTAACGAAAGTCGTGACCAGCAAGTTGATAATTTATCACAACGTGTTGACAGCCTGATTGAAGTTGTGGCTAAACTCGCTCAGCAAAAGACAGCCGAGAAAAAAGTAACGACAGCAGCCAGTGCAACTAAAAAAGAACCGGTTGTTGAAAGTAAAGCTTCGGTGAATGCTCCTGCGAAGACTCCTACAAAACCAGCGGTCAAAGCCGTCACTAAAAATACTGCAGAAAAACCTGCAGTGACTAAACCCGTAGTGGCCAAACCTGCAGTTGCAAAACCTGTAGCAGAGCCTACTAGTAAACTTAACGCAGATGAAAAAGATTAACAGACAAGATTTTAGAATTCTACCATTTCATTATTGTTGATAAAGCCGCTAACTGTAGCGGCTTTTTTATGCCCAGTTTCTATGGTGTTTTTTTAACATTAACGTCTAGAGTACATTTGGTTTATCTAAAATATTGAGTCGCAACACGCAGTGAACAACTGTGAGATTCAAGTCGGCCTACCTTGTATTTTTGAGCCCCTATGTTTTTGGACTGGAATACTTATCGCGTTGTTTTTTCGGTTTGATAGAGCCAAGCATTATTTCCACTTTTTGTATAAGATAAAGCTAAATAAAGAAATACGAGAAAGGCGCACACGTTTATCTAAGAAATGCATTTGACTCCTCTTTAAACTCGGAGCTTCAAAAGCGACATTTCAACGGCATCCCCTGCAAAGATTTGATATAATTTGGGTTGAAGTGAGCAAACTATTTACTGGCGGTTAAAGTATTAGTTACGAATAATAAGAATTTATAGAGACCAATGCCATGTATACGATAGTTAAGCACGCCCACCTAAGCATAATTGCCCTTACGTTTATATTTTTTATCGTTAATTTTGTGTTGACAATGAAAGGGTCAGATAAAGTTAATAATAAACTGCTGAAGATTGGACCTCACATTCTATATACTCTGTTTGTTTTAACTTTTATTTATTTGGTTTCTGTTATTAACCTGTATCCATTCGTAAATGGTTGGGCATCATCTAAGCTCAGTGGTTTTGTATTTTATGTTTTGTCTATTACTTTTGCGCTTAAGTGGGCAAAGTCAACACTATGGAGAATTGTAGCTTTCATCAGTGCAGTCTTTTGGTTCGTTATGAGTGCACGACTCGGTTTTGCAGATCATCTCAAAGTAAAAGGCATTAGCGAAGACAGTAATGTTTATATGGAATTTTGGCAGTCTACGTTAGCGTCAATTTGTTAGCATTTTTGGAATAAGAGCTGGTTTTTTAAATGTGCGAGCATGGCCTCCTATACCGCAGACTACTAAAAAGTAACAATTTTTTATAAAAAAGTTGCGTATGAAATGCACATTTAAGCCTGAAATCAAAGTAAAGCCAACATCAATCTTGACTTTTGGTAACGCTTATGCTGAACAAGTTTGTTCGAAAATTTAATAAATAGATGAATAGATGAATAGATAAATAATTAATTTATGGGGTCATTGATGTAAATCATTCAGTGGCTAAAAATTTCAGTAACAAAAAAAGTTAGGTCGGGCATATTTTTCTAATTTAATGATAATTTGATTTGATTAAAGCTTTTGTATAAATCATTGTATACCTTCAATACATCCAATTTTTTAATCCTAAAGGAATGACTAATATGAAGTTAGTAAAAATTAGTGCCGTCATCTTTATTTTAAGTTTAACGAGCAGTGTGTCATGGGTTTTTGCAAAAAATGCTTTTAATGACATGCCTGCAGGTGAGTATAAATTAGATTTAAGCCATGCATCTATTGTCTGGAAAGTGTCTCATTTGGGTTTGTCTAATTATGTGGCACGGTTTACTGAATTTGACGCAGCTATCGACTACAATTCGACTGATATAGAAAAAAGTCAAGTCACAGCCAGCATTAACCCTATGTCCATACAAACTGCCTATCCTAATGCTGCTGAAGAAGATTTTGATAATGTTTTAGCTAATGAAAAAGGCTGGTTTAACGCTAATAATTTTGCTGCCATCAGTTTTGTATCGACTTCTATTGATATGGTGACTGAAAAGACTGCCGTGATGAAAGGTAACTTGACTTTTTTAGGTGTAACTAAGGAAGTATCTTTAGACGTGGTGTTCAACGGTGCCATGACTAAGCAGCCGTTTACTGGCAAACCAACAATGGGTTTCTCTGCGACGACGAGTATTGTGCGTTCAAATTTTGGTATGAACCAATATGTTCCAAACATCGGTGACAATGTAGAGATTATGATAGAGGGCGAATTTGCGCACTCTGGTGAATAGCTGATTAGTTAAGTAAAGAATCATAAAAATGACAACTCCAGTGCAACGTTATCATAGCCTCAGTATTGTGCTGCATTGGTCTATTGCCTTAGCTCTCTTATTTATGTTTGCCAGCGGTCTTTATATGGTAAATGTAGATATCAGTAAGGCTGACCAATACCGACTTTTTCAAATACACAAAGCTTCAGGTGTAGTGGTATTGTGGGCTCTGATAATCAGGATAGCGACAAGGATTCTGACCCATGCACCAGTTTTACCCAAAAACCTCAATCAACAGCAGATATTCAAAGCTAAGATAGGACACATATTTCTATATGTTGCGTTGGTAACTATGCCCTTGTCAGGTTGGCTAATGGTGTCGGCCAGTCCTTACGGTTTACCTACTTTTGTTTTTGTTGACTGGATACAATGGCCACACATACCAGGTGTTGCAAGAAACAAAAGCATCGAAGCTTTAGCCAATAATGTGCACTGGATAACTGCAAGTCTTCTTGCCACTTTGATCGCTGGTCATGTGAGTGTTCTTAGATGGCACAAGAAGAAACATAATGTAAACTTAATGAGTCGAATGTGGTGGAATAAAAAATGAATGTTCTTTTTATACGAACGCTGTTGATACGAATTTTACTGTTGCTATTTCCGTTTATAATATATTTAAGTTTTGGCACAACACTAGCCCATGCAGAGTTTAAGGCCAGTCAGCATTCTGGCTTGGTTAGTTTCTCAGGTCAGCATGCAGGAATGAACTTTAAAGGGAAATTTGAGCGCTGGCAGGCAACATTAATATTGCCGCCCCAGAGTAATGCTAATATTACTGCAACATTTCACATGAACTCTGCGAAAACGGGAGATAGTATTTATGACAGCACTTTACCTGAGTTCGACTGGTTTGATGTTGAAAATCATGCACTCGCCAAATTTGTTAGTACAAATATTATAGTTGTAGGTGAAAGTTATCATGTAGAGGGAAATTTAACCCTTAGAGGCATAACCAATCCAGTTAGTTTTATACTGACAAATATTGACGATAAGTTAATTGGGAGTTTTGACATTAACCGTTTGGCTTATAAAATTGGATTCGAATCGGATCCAGATGCTGAATGGGTGAGTAAAAAAATCTCTATTTCCATGGCATTCAGCAAGTAAAATATTATTTTATGCGGATGTCAGCCACCAGAAAAGACACAATCAACGAGCAGTGTCATCGTTTGATATGGTGGTTAATTTCAAATAGCTAATTAAACTCCTACTTTATGGTTCGTCAACTTGAATATCCAATATTTTATATCTCAGGTTTGAGTGGTTGTTATACAACCACTCTTTTTCAAAATCATCTAAATAAGATTAATAAACTCGTGAGCTTAGATTGTCTATTTGTTTATACAATTCTATAGTGCATCCATTGAAGTTGTATATGCAGATAAAAAATGAATTCAGATAAACCGCGTAAATATTCGCAAAAAATCGTAGACGGTGCTGCTCAAGCACCTAGCCGCTCAATGTTAAGAGCCGTAGGCTTCGGCGATGAGGATTTTAAAAAATCGCAGGTGGGTATTGCCTCAACCTGGTCAATGGTGACGCCATGCAACATGCATATTAATACCCTTGCAGAAGAGGTAGGTAAAGGTGTGGATAGTGCCGGTGCTAAAAGCGTTATTTATAACACCATTACTATATCTGACGGTATTTCTATGGGTACCGAGGGCATGAAGTATTCTTTGGTATCCCGTGAAGTAATTTGCGACTCTATCGAGGCAGTGTCAGCCTGCATGGGCCATGATGGCATTATAGCTATTGGTGGTTGTGATAAAAATATGCCGGGATGTTTGATGGGTATGGCACGTTTAAACCGCCCCTCTATTTTTGTGTATGGCGGTACAATTCTGCCTGGCAAAAACCACACAGATATTGTGTCGGTATTCGAAGCGGTAGGCAGTTATGTTGCGGGCGATATTCCCATCACGCAATTAGAACATATTGAAAAAACGGCAATACCTGGAGCAGGCTCTTGCGGCGGAATGTATACGGCAAATACATTAGCTTCGGCGATTGAAGCTTTGGGCATGAGCATGCCAAATAGTTCAGCGCAAAATGCGATTTCAGATAACAAAAAACAAGATTGTATTGATGCAGGAAAAGCCATTGTTTATTTGCTCGAACATGATATCAAGCCATCAGACATTATGACCAAAAAAGCGTTTGAGAATGCAATTACGCTGATCATTACTCTAGGAGGTTCCACCAATGCTGTACTGCACTTAATTGCTATGGCGGATACAATAGGGGTCGAAGTCACCTTGGATGATTTTGTGCGCATCGGTGAAAAAACACCGGTAATTGCCGATCTACGTCCAAGCGGTCAGTATTTGATGTCTGAACTAATCGAAATCGGTGGTATTCAACCTCTGATGAAGCGTTTGTTAGACGCCGGTATGCTGCACGGTGAATGTATGACAGTCACAGGCAAAACCATGGCTGAAAACTTGGCTGAAGTTGCAGATTATCCTCAAGGGCAAGATATTATTTTACCTTTTGATAAACCAATCAAAAAAGACAGTCATTTGGTCATATTAAACGGTAATTTAGCACCAGAAGGTGCGGTATCAAAAATCACCGGCAAAGAAGGTTTACGCTTTACAGGCACGGCTAAAGTGTACGATTCAGAAGAACAGGGGTTTGCCGCAATTATTGATAACCAAGTGGTAGCTGGTGATGTGGTGGTTATCCGCTACGAAGGCCCTAGAGGCGGCCCAGGTATGCGTGAAATGTTGAGCCCGACTTCCGCAATTATGGGTAAAGGCTTAGGCAACGATGTTGCTTTGATCACGGATGGTCGATTTTCAGGTGGCAGCAGAGGGTTTGTAGTAGGCCATATCACACCTGAAGCCTTCGAAGGCGGCGCCATTGCGCTGGTAGAGAATGGTGATAGCATCACAATTGACGCGGAAAGTCGTCAGATTACCCTAAACATCGATGATCAAGAGATGGCTAGAAGGAAGAATAACTGGATACAACCTGCACCTAAGTATACCAGAGGACTTTTAGCAAAGTTTGCCAGGACAGTCAGCTCTGCTTCTACTGGAGCGGTGACCGACAGGCCTGATTAAACGGTTCTTTTCAAAGGAAACAATTCACTACCGAGATAAAATTAGGCATAAGGCAAAGTCCTTATACCTATTTATTGGCTACTCGTGATCTATTATGTTCACCGAGTAGTCTTGTTTTTGTTTGTTTTAGTTGCTTCAGGTAATCCCTGATTGTTTTACTGATTAAGGTGTTTCGTTTAATCAAATCTAGCTGAGGCCAAGTGACTTTCTCGCCGTGGTGGATAAGTTCTTGGATACTTTTTAAGCTCGGATTTGAAGCAATGTGCTTAAGATTAGCAAAGCTTGCACTGGGTAAAATATTGATATCGCCTACATACTGTTGATCAATGATTGAACGCAGTTTATGTATACCTAATCTAGCCGCACGATGGCTAATGAGGTTTTCAAGTATATCAAAGGCAAAGATGCTGTTCACTTTGGCAACTTTTGAAGCATAGCGCCATGTTAATCCTACCAACCCTGTGGTATCTCTTTTATCTCGAGCTAGAAAAGGCACTGCGATCAAGTTAGTTTGACTAACAATACTATGATTCACACCATATAAACGTGCTAAGCGGTTAAAGGGAAGGTCGGCCATAATAGAGCCATCTGCAAAACGTCTGTTTGGAATATAGGTCACTATATCACCCGCTCTGTTTTTGGCTTTAAGTTGCACGGGCTTAAATAATATTGGGATAGCAGTTGAGGCTCTGACTGCCTGAGTAATAATAGCGTTGGGTGAGGTTTTAGCGTTTAACAATCGTGAGTTTTGATGCAAATCAGCAGGAGATACAGTGATTGTTAAGTGACGCCCCGTTCTCTTGAAGGCTTCTTCAAAGGTGGTTAAATCAAATAACTCAATTAGAGCATTCTCTAGGTTGCTACTATCGAGCAAACTGTATTTACCAAATCCTTGCCATAGTCGCCATTGTTTAAATTTTTGTTGAATAAACTCAGGTTTAACAACGTCTAATAATTCTTCATCGGTTCGCGTACCCACAAGTGCAGCGATAATTGAACCCGCACTGGAACCCGATACTACATTTGGTAATAAATCATGTTCCACCAAAGATTTGATTACGCCACAATGAAAAAATCCAAGGCCAGCACCACCACTTAACATCAAGCAACTGCGACCAAATGCCTGCGCTGTTTCTTCAAAAAAAGATAATTTTTCGTAGAAGTCTATTTCATTTTCATCGGATTGATAGATGAAATCCAAAGCGCCACAGACTTCTTTGATAAATTCCTCAATCAAGTGTTTAGTGCCAATTTTTGCGTGTTGCTCAAGTACAGAAGAGGCAATATTACCTAAGTTACCATGTAATCCCTCATGTAAAATGTACATTAAACCAGCAGCGTCACCACTCACTCTAGCTTGTTTCATTCGTTGTACACGTTTACGAATAAGCTTGTAGTCGTAGTCTTCAGAGGCATCTTTGGCTTTCCATTCCCCAGCGCCAGAAAGTTCATCATGTGCTTTTGCTGCTTCTTTATACTCTTCATAAGATGCTGCTTGTGTCATACTATCATTTAATTTAGAAAGGGTTAAATTCGCCATGATAAGACTCCTGGTTACTACAAATTTTGCTCTAGTAGTAGGATATAACCGTAAATAGTTAGAAAATACTACCCAAAATCAAAGATGTCTGACTTTGACAATGACTGTATATTTGCAATCTAGGATACCTAATTGTATCCAAATAGGGTTTTATGTGGGTAATTTTCAACCTAAGATGTTTTTAGATTGACCATTCTAATTCCAATAGTTAGCCTCATGTTAGGCGAATTAAAGTCAAAAAATAATAATCACTAGGCGCAGCTGTTTTTTATGCAAATAAATGATCAACTTATCACTCTTCTTCCTTTGTTATCTATTCCTATTATTAGTGCGATTGTGGGTTGGTCTACTAATTTTTTAGCGGTCAAAATGATGTTTTATCCCATTGAGTTTATAGGTATAAAACCTTTTTTAGGTTGGCAAGGTTTAATACCTGCTAAGCGCCGAGAAATGGCTGAGATTGAAGTCGAATTAGTATTGGGTAAATTACTCAGTGTAAAAGAGCTAGCTGATCGTATTGATCCTATTGAGTTGACAAAGGCAATTCAAAGACGTCTTAAGCAAACAATTCGGGTCATTGTCAACGATGTGATGAAAGAGTCAGCACCACAGCTATGGGCATCCTTACCTGTTCATGGAAAAAACCTGGTTTATGCTAGGGTAGAAGCCGATATTCCCAATGTTGTGACTAAAATGGTTGAAGATTTTAAATATAATATTGAAGAAATAGTCGATATCAAAGAGCTGGTTGTGGGGCAATTAGTTAACGCCCCCGAGCTTATTAATGAGATTTTCTTAAAATCTGGTGCCAAGGAATTTCCTTTTATTGAAAAATCAGGTTTTTACTTTGGTTTCTTATTTGGTTTACCCACAATGATGGTTTGGATGTTTTATCCTACTTGGTGGGTATTGCCAGTGGGTGGCTTGATAGTGGGTTATGCGACTAACTGGATAGCGTTAAAGATTATTTTTGAACCCAAACATCCGATCAAATTTATGGGTTTTACTATTCAGGGTATGTTTTTAAAGCGCCAGAAAGAAGTGTCACGTGTATATTCAGATATTATTGAGTCCAAACTGATGACGTCTAAAAATATTATGGAAATCGCGTTACATGGCTCTGGCTCTGGACAATTGTTGGAATTGATTGAGTTGCATGTGAATGATGCAATTGAGCGATATGTCGCCATTGCACAACCATATTTTGCCTTAGGGATCGGTTCAGATTCTTATTATAAAATGAAAGAATTAGCTACGTTGCGTATTTTTAATGATTCAGAAAAATACTTGGCTTATGCCTATGAGTACACGAACAAAGCCCTTAAAATAGGCGACGATTTGTGCGAGCGTATGGAAGCTTTGACGCCCGAAGAATTTGAAGGTGTGCTGCGCCCAGCTTATGAAGCTGACGAGTGGAAGCTGATTGTAACGGGGGCCTTATTAGGCATGGGCGCTGGCTTTATGCAGTTGTATTTAGTGTTTATGTAGTAAAACCTTGTTAATCCCCTGAAAAATCCCTGTAGTCAAAAATGAAAAATTAATCTAATTTCTTATTTTGACGTATCATTACTTATGAAAACTATTCTATTTGTCTTATTTATTATGAAGTGTGCAAATGTATCAGCTCAGTGGAAAGTGGATTTTTCAGATAATGAAGAACTTAATCATTGGTATCAAGTGAATGACAGTGTCATGGGTGGACTGTCTCAGTCGAATTTACGGATAAATGATAATATGGCTTATTTCGAAGGTGAGCTTTCTTTAAAAAATAACGGGGGATTTGCCTCTGTAAGGCGTATCGGACCCATATCATTTCAAAGCAACAGCAAACCTATAACCTTAGAAGTTAATGGTGACGGGCGAAGTTATCAATTACGCCTCAGAACCAATAAAGGATTTGATGGTGTTGCATATGTCGCAACGTTTTCTAGCAACCGCGAAAAATGGCAAACCTTGAGTTTTACGGAGGAGGATTTTGTTGCTCAATTTCGTGGCCGCGTTGTTAGTTCTGCCCCAGATTTGTTATTTTCAGACGTCAAACAAATTGGCTTTATGCTTGCTGACAAACAACCTGGTTATTTTCAGCTGGCAATAAAAGGCATAGGTCAAGATGTAGGTAAACTTTCAATTACCGATTAGTTTTTATCTAACAATTCAAAAATACCTATCAAAGATTGCGTCAGTTTATGTTTAGGGGCAAGTAAGATTAGGGGCTTTTTAGCTTGGTGTGATTCACGCATCTTAACTGATTGACCAATATACTCTGATAAAACCGGAAAGCCCTCTGCTATTAATTCATTAATGATTTGTTTTGGTAAATTTGCGTTGGTCATATATTGATTGGCAATAATTCCTTCTATTTCCAAGTTTTCATTATGATCTTCTTTTATCTCAGCGATTTTTTGTTGCAAACTATATAACCCTTGCCTTGCGAAGTCATCGCAATCAATAGGTATTAAACATCGCTGTGCTGCAATTAACGCTGACATACTGTAAAAGTTGAGCGCTGGTGCAGTATCGATGAAAATATGTTGATAAGTGCTTTTCAGTGAATCTAATGCTTCTCGCAGTTTATAAATTTTATGTCTATTATCTAACTCACTTTCCAGCTCAGTTAAACGTTCTGATCCGGCAATAATATCTAGATTCTCAACTTGTGTCGCGTGACAAAAATCTTTGGCAGGGCGACGATGTAGATGAAAGGTAATGGTTTGTTCAAATAAATCCGCTATGCTACTGTCTTTGGGTAAGTCAGTGACATTTAAATAGGATGTACTATTACATTGTGTATCTAAATCGATGAGTAGGGTTCGGTACCCCTGAATAGCAGAAATTGCGGCAAGATTGACTGCTAAACTTGACTTACCCACACCGCCTTTTTTGTTAAACAGTACTCTTATCATTATTTGTCCTATATAGTTATTAATTGTCTTTTAAGACAAAATCTGTAATTTCATACATTCGCATATCATACTTTTAGTGTGAAATCTTATAACATGCTCCATCATATTTTGGTGATAATAAAATGAAAACGGCTGAACGTATACTGGTAACTGCCCTTGATATCTTTAATCAACAAGGCGAAAACAATGTCAGCAGTGTCGAGATTGCTATGGAATTGGATATCAGTCCAGGTAATTTATATTATCATTTTAAGGGAAAAGAAATCATAGTATCAGCCCTATTTGATCTTTATCAACATCAGTTGCGTGCCATTCTTGATGCGCCGAGCAAGACGACTAATGCGCCGAGTAATCATTCCGACACATCCCTTAACATTGAAGACTTTTTCTATTATCTTTATCTTATTATTGAAAAGAATCATTTGTTTCGATTTTTATATCGCAATCCTACCGATTTAACCGAAAAATATCCTAGCGTTGCTAAAGGTTTTATGAAATTGATGACCGCTCAAGAACGTTGTGTTACGGAACTCTTGGCGCAGTTTGTGATACAAAATACCATTACTGCTTCTGCTGGCCAGTGTCATCAAATTGTTGAGATCATTGGCTTAGTATTTAGTCAGGCAGGAAATTATTATGCTTTGAAAGGTAATGACATCAATGATGATGAATATCTATATAAAAGTTTGTCAGCAATTTTGTTTGCATTATTGCCTTATATTAACATCGAGCCGAATGAGTTACACCGATTGCAAAAAGCGATAGTCAATCGTGAATTTTCCAATGAATAATAATTAACTGAAACGTTTTATATAGTAAGTTAAAAAGGATAACGTTTTGAGTAAAAAACTAACATTTATTGATAAGACATTTTGGATTACCGAGACTGAGGCTAATCCTAAACATGTCGCAAGTTTGCAAATTCTGAAAATACCAGCTGACGCTGCGATGGATTATGTGGATCAGTTGTTGGCAGAAATGCGTTCTTTTGATCAGGCTACCGCTCCCTTTAACAGCCGAGTCAGCACTGTTATGGGGTACCCGATTAAGTTTGTGCCTGTTGAAAAATTAGATATGCAACATCACGTTCAGATGCATATTATTGATGATCTGAACGATAAACCTGCTTTAAATAAATTTACAGCAGACTTACATGAAGTGTGGCTAGATAGAGATAAACCGCTATGGCAATACCACTTAATAAAAGACAACAATAACGAGCAGTTCGCTCTATACATCAAAATCCACCATATGTGTGGAGATGGAAGCACGTTAATCCGCTGGTTTCAGGCAGGTTATAGTCAAAGCCCAAATAGCGAAGGTTTTGTACCCGTTTGGTCAATGGACAGAACTCTCAAAACACGTGATAAAACACCGTGGTTTAAAGCAGTGTTTGGTGGCCTATCGGGTCTGTTAATCGCCAGTAAAGATATGTTTTGGATCTGGTTTAGGCTATTGATTAAGCTACTGAGAATAAATCAAAACTATATGCCGTTGCCTTTCTCAGGTACTAAAACTGTGTTGACAGGGCAGGTTAAAAAAGGCCGTGCAGTGGCTACTTTGGATATTGATTTTGAGCGCGTTAGATCCCTTAGTAAACGTTTAAGAGCGTCAGTTAATGAAATTATGTTATGTGTATTTGATATCGCGGTACATCGTCAACTTAAAGACTACGGGCACACCTTTGAAAAGGCTTTGTATACCAACATGCCTATTAATTTGCGTAAACCCGGTGAGATAACCTATGGCAATAAAATTGCTATAGTGCCTGTTGAGCTTGCCCATGGGCATGCTGACCCTTATCTTAGACTCAGAGAAATTATTGAAAATCATCGAATAGTTACAAGGGCTGCGAAGGCTTCACATTCTGCATCATTTAGTTATTACACATTGTTAATCCAGGCCTATAGCATTATTTTTGAAATCTTAGGTTTGTCGAATTGGGTTAGACCTATCGCCAATATTTTAGTCTCAAATATGCCGGGGCCTACTGAAATAATGTACTTCAAAGATAGTCAAATGCTTGCTGCGTACCCTATTTCAACTATTACACCTGGTGGTGGGGTGAATTTCACTATGGTGACTTATAATGGACGTGCCAATATTGGTCTTGTTTGTTGTAATAATAAGATTGATAGTTTAGAGCCACTGGCAGATTACTGCATCGAGGCGTTTGATATGTTAGAAAAATGTATCGATGATCCAAGCCTTGATATTGTCGATATTGGTATAAAGATAACTTAAGCATTTACAGTCATTGTTGGTGATGATGACACTCTCAATAATTGAACAAATCGAAAGAATAATTTTTTATTATATAGCGAATTAACATGCTTGATAAAAACAACAATTCTAGTTATACCATTTCGGTTGATTTAGCGGTGAATGCGATATCGGGTGTTAACCCAGAAAAGCCGTCTCTTTATCAACAAACCGCCGATTATTTTAGAAATGAACCTGCAAATAAAAAAAAGTTGACTCAACTAAAAACTGAAATGCGAGAGGTTAAATCATCACTTCACACACACTTGGGCAAAAATTCAAGGCTATTAGAACAACAACTCGAGCAGTTAAGTAAAAAATATAATGTCGAATATTTAAGTCAACAAACCCACAGAACACTAAGATTGAACGATGCAATTGATACTACATCCATCCGTCATTGCTGCTTGAATTAGCGTTACTAGCGTCTGCCTTTCATCGGGGGGCGTTAATCGTCCTCTGGTTCTTCCCCGTAAAAGGCTTTGAGCTTTTTTCGCAGCACCAATAAGGCCGCCGTT
>JAWUXU010000079.1:0-34621 GCA_034111145.1 Paraglaciecola sp. | reverse complement strand
ATTCATATAAAATCGTTTCTTAGAGTTTTCAATAATTTCTTTACGGCGATTTCTGACATTAGGATCGAAAATAAAATGTTAAAGTTAGCGATTAAGTGATCTCTAATTTAGGTATCAAGGTATCCTAAACTCTGACAAGCTGGACGTCATTGAAAAACATGGTGTAATCCCACTAATAATATTTAAAAAAGTTATAGGACAACAATGAGCAGAAAGATTGCAATAATAGGGACAGGGATTTCAGGGCTAACCTGTGGACATTTACTTCACCGGAAACATGAAATCACTCTTTTTGAATCAAATAATTATATTGGTGGCCATACCGCAACTAAAGACGTACAAGTAGACGGCAAACATTATGCAATAGACACAGGGTTTATTGTTTTTAACGATTGGACCTACCCAAACTTTATCAAATTAATGGACAAAATTGGCGTTCAGTCTCAACAGACTGAAATGAGTTTTAGTGTTAAAAATTTAACATTAAAACTTGAGTACAACGGTAATACGCTCAATAGTCTATTTGCACAAAGACGAAACATATTTCGACCAAGATTTTGGAGAATAGTCAGAGACATTCTTAAATTCAATAAAATTTGTAAAAAGGCAGCTGCAGACAAGACTGATTATGCGCAGCAAACACTACATGAGTTTTTAACACATCATCAGTTCAGTGACGACTTTACTTATAATTATATATTACCTATGTGTGCAGCAATCTGGTCGACAAGTTTAGAAGATATTAAGGCTTTTCCATTCGCGTTTTTTCTACGTTTTTTCAATAATCATGGATTATTAAATGTTACAGACAGACCACAATGGCGTTCTATTATTGGAGGTTCTAGAGAGTACATCAAACCACTGATTGCAGGATTCGAAGATTCTATTAAACTTAACAGTCCAGTAAAAACAGTAACTGATATGAACAATCAGAAGTGTGTCCGCCTACAAGATGATTCTGAACATCTATTTGATGAGGTTATTTTTGCTTGTCATAGTGATCAAGCCCTTGCCATACTTGCTAAACCAACACTCAGCCAAACAGAAATTTTAGGGGATATGCCCTATGCAAAAAACGAAGTAGTACTTCACACAGATGATAGTGTTCTGCCCGTTAGAAAATTAGCTTGGGCAAGTTGGAACTACCTTATACAAGGTTATGAAGGTGAGTCACAGGCACCAGCAGTGCTGACATACAATATGAATATCCTCCAGAATATACAATCGGATACTACCTTTTGTGTGACATTAAACAATGGTATTAATATTGACCCAGAAAAGATATTAGGCACATACTATTACCATCATCCACAGTTTAATAACGAGACTATTGTTGCCCAATCAAGATGGTCAGAAATATCTGGGAAACAAGGTATACATTTCTGCGGCGCATACTGGTATAACGGTTTTCACGAAGATGGAGTACATAGCGCTTTGGATGTATGTAATTCATTCGGCGAGAAACTTTAGTGAACAGCGCTTTGTACAAGGGAAGTGTTTTTCATAGCCGGTTTGTGCCAAAAAAACACGCATTTACTTACCAGATATTTTTGCTCTGGCTTAACCTCGACGAACTTGATTTGTTGGAAAGAAGTGTTAAAGGTTTTTCAACTGGATCTTGGGCGCCATTAAGATTTAAGCGCAGTGATTATTTAGGCCATGCAGATAAACCATTGAAGCTATCTGTGCTGGAGAAAATGTCAGAATTAGCACAGCAACAATTATCCGGTACAGTTTATTTATTAGGTCAAATGCGTACTTTTGGACTGTATTTTAGTCCAGTCAATTTTTATTACCTCCAGCAAAGCGACGGTTCTTTTAGTCATTTGTTGGCCGAAGTAAGCAACACACCTTGGAATGAGAGACATTGTTATTTAGTTGACTTAGCCAAACAAGAAGATTGTGCTAAAGTATTTCACGTATCTCCCTTTAACCCTATGGATATGCAGTATAAATGGAAGATATCACAACCAGATCAGGCGCTAAAGTTAACACTTTCTTGCCATAAAGAAGTCAAACATTTTGTTGCCAGCCTTAATTTGTCCAAAATTGAACTGAACTCAAAAAGTCTTTTTAACGTACTTTCAAGTATCCCTAGCATGACGATAAAAACCGTCTTTGGAATTTATTGGCAAGCGCTCAAACTATTTATAAAAGGCGTGCCTTTTTATTCCAACACAGCACAAGGTAAAAAATAATTATGCCAAACGGAGAACAAGTATTAGTAGAGTCTTCAAGCTCATCTTGGCAGCACAAGTTGTGTCGCACCATTATGCTAAAAGTATTTGCTAGTCTGCCTCAAGGTCAGATGGTGATAAAAGAGAAAGGTGTGTTGGTAAATACATTTGGTTCAAAAGACTCTGACTTATTTGCTGAAATTGACTTCCAATGCTTAAGTGTTTACCAAAGTTTATTGTTCGGCGGCAGCGTAGCCTCAGGTGAAACATTTTCTGAAGGTTTGTGGACTACACCCAACTTAACCAACGTAATCCGTATTTTTGCACGAAACTTGCCTTTACTGGACAGCTGGGAGGCAAAAATGGAGTGGTTAGCTTTCCCAATTCGCAAAATCAGTCACTTTGCCAACAAAAATTCTGCAACAGGTTCCAAGAAAAACATTGCCGCCCATTACGATTTAGGTAACAAACTTTATACCCGATTCCTTGATGACAGCATGATGTATTCTGCAGCAATTTATTCGTCTCAAGACACGACTCTAGCACAAGCTCAAGTAACAAAATTGAGAGCAATCTGCGATAAATTACAGTTAGTCCCTGAAGATCACTTAGTAGAAATAGGGACTGGTTGGGGCGGATTAGCAGTGTTTGCAGCCAAAAATTATGGCTGTAAAGTCACAACAACCACTATTTCAGAAGAACAACATCAATACACTGAAAACTTAGTTTACAAGGAAGGTTTACAGGACAAAATCACCCTTTTGAAAAAAGACTATAGATTACTCGAAGGAAAGTATGACAAATTAGTTTCCATCGAGATGATTGAAGCGGTAGGTAAAGAATACTTGCCTACCTTCTTTAAAAAATGCTCTAGCTTGTTGAAAGATGAAGGTTTAATGGTGTTGCAAGCAATCACTATCAGCGACCACCGATTTGACAGCTATAGCAAAAGTGTCGACTTTATTCAAAAGCATATTTTCCCAGGTGGCTTTTTACCTTCACAGTTGTTAATTAATCAGCACCTAAGAAAACACACAGACTTAATGATCCGTGACTTGCACGACATTGGCCTAGATTACGCTCGAACTCTCAAAGATTGGCATCACAAATTCTTAGAAAATAAAGAGCCATTGGCTAAAGACGGTTACGATGACCGTTTTATGAATATGTGGCGTTATTATTTTAGTTACTGCGAAGGGGGCTTTTTAGAGAGAACCATCAGCACTGTACAACTGGTTATAAGCAAACCTGCATTTTCAAATAGTATTAGTCGTTAGAGATTGGGAATAGCATGAAACACCTAGTCTCCAAATGCAGCATTTTTTGGCTTTTAACCTTCTTATGCGCCTTATTTTTTTCAGGAGTCACTATGGCTGAGCCAATTTCTGAGCTAAAAAAAGTGGGAGAAGCCAAACTAAAAATATTGTTTTGGGATGTCTACAACTCAACCTTATATAGCCAGACAGGTGAGTACCAAGTAGAACAATTTCCACAAGCTTTAAAAATACAATACTTAAGAGATATAGACGCAGAAGACTTAATTGAAAGAACTAAAGATGAATGGGAGAAGTTAGGCATCAATCAAGAATTATTTAATCAATGGATCCCATTATTGACTGACATATTTCCAAATATCAAAGAAGGCGACACGCTTTTATTAAATGTCAGTGAAAACCAGCAAAGCGAATTCTTCTTCAATGGAGAAACAATAGGAAAAATTACCGACCGAACTTTTGGAAAAAGCTTTTTACGCATCTGGCTAGACGAAAATTGTAGTTACCCAAAAGTACGCAACAAACTCATTGGATTAAACAAATGAAGTCATTTAAATATCTAATACTAGTGGTCATCACCCCCTTTTTTTTGTCATGTAGCAGCTCACTAGATGACTACGAAAAAACCACTCCTGAATTCGATCTACCCACATATTTTGATGGTGAGGTTACCGCATGGGGAATAGTACAGGACTACTCCACCAAATTAACTAGGCGATTTTGTGTCGATATAATTGGCACTTGGCAAGGTAATAAAGGCCAATTGCATGAGACTTTTTACTACAACGACGGTGAACAACAAATCCGCATCTGGGAGCTTCAGGTTGCTGATGACGGCAGTGTGACTGGTGGTGCGGCTGATGTGATTGGCGAAGCTAAAGGTGGTTCTCAAGGCACTGCGTTTAATTGGCAGTACACTTTGCGTGTACCGATAGATGACACAGAATACGATTTATTTGTAGATGATTGGATGTTTATGATGGATAACAATCGCGTTATGAATCGATCTTATATGAAAAAGTTGGGGGTGACTGTAGCTGAGATATCTATCTTTTTTGATAAGACACAACCCCTTAGAAAATGTGCTAGATAGCATGTCCTGCAGCCTCCCTCAGGGTATTTGAATGCCGTACGGCGAACACTTGCAGTTTTCACACAGAATCTATTTTGCTTTTTTTTATTTATATCTGCTGCAGCAATAAACAAGCATGAAATATTCACGATTGTTGTGGTTTTCATCCAGAACGGCGGCCAGATTTAGTTCAACTGCCCTGCAGGCTACGTAAAACGAACCTGAAATATTCCAGGCATTTCTGGTAAACATTTGAAAAATGACTCACAGGTAAAATAGAAAAAAGACAGGCGTCATAGTTTTATCTAGAATATTGCAACTGACATAAAGACTGAGACTACGAATGAAAACAATACTAATAACTGGCTGCGCTAGGCGCCTAGGCCTAAATTTAGTTAAACACTTTTTGGTTCAGGACTACAGGGTTATAGGCGTAACCAGAAAAAGTAATGATGAGTTATTAACACTACAGGATCAGGAAAAACACAACTTTTTGCTAATAGAATGTGATTCCTATGACACAAAAGGCGCTTTCGCCACAATTGAAGCTTGTCGTAATGAACCAATAGATATTCTTGTCAATAATGCCTCTTGTTATGAGGATGATGGCGAGGACCTTAGAACAATGCCTGAGAAGTTTCAGATGTTTTTTGATGTTCACATGATGTATCCAACCTTATTGTGTGAATGGCTCGGAGAACAGTCAGTTAAGAGGGCTGTTATTAATGATGCAATAATCATTAACATTACAGATATTTTTGCAGACAACCCTTCAAAATCGAGTGGTCACTATTGTTCCACAAAAGCGGGACTCGAGAGCATTACTAAATCAATTGCAAAGAAATATGCCCCTTTTATTCGAGCAAATAGTATTCAACCGGGTCCAGTGAAGTTCTTACCCTCACATTCAGACGAAGCTAAAAGCAAAGTTTTGAGTGAAACCTTACTCGCTTCAGAAGGGGGATTTGAATGTCTGATAAAAACGACTGAATTTATCATCAACAACCACTATTTGACCGGCACATGTATCAAAGTTGATGGAGGAAGGGCTATAAATAGAGGGTAATCCAAAGAGTTTTAAATCTACTCTCTGCACAGATTCTGAACTTAAGACAGCATTGACGTAAGGTTCCTCAACTTTTAAGTTCCGAAACTCTATAGGAGAATCAGACGCAACGATTATGTCTATATCTGCTTCCCTGTCTTTTTGCCCACTTAAAAGGTCAAATCTATTCCTTCCTAAGTGTACTTCAATTCTATTTGTTATTTTTTTAACCGATTCAGTGTCTAAGTTACTTTGCATTACACAGATAGAGTTAAGAAAATAATTAAATGAACAGATATTGACGGGTTCGGTTTTAACAAAAGGAAACAGATAGAGCCCTCCGAATTCCTTTATTAAGTTTTTTACAATCGCAACTGCATTAAATTCAGGGGCAATATTGGTTCCTATAGATAAATAATAATACATTACCTTAAAAGCTTCCGAAGGTAAGCTCCAACAAAAACAGTAATAAATATGACGCCAACTATTGACTCAAAAATAACTATATCCGATAACATCCCCTCTGGAAGATAATCATCCCATTTGCCGAAAAAGGAACTAATAAAACTCTGTGTACTTAAAGATAATGTCTTCAAAAAAGTGATTTTCGGATCACTTATCGTAATGACGCCACTAAATAGCAGCACAACAATCATTGAAGAAATAGCAATATTAGATAATCGAACACCCCAACCAAATATTATTCCAAAGACGAACCGAATAGAGACGTTGCTGTGATAGCATTGTCTCAAATAAAAATAGGCTATATCTTCTAATTCAAGCTTTCCAGAGTCTGCTAACCAATTTTTAAATGAACAATACTGATCACCTAACTCACTTATTGAATTAGTGTTTAAATTATTAAATTTTCTTGGTTGAAAAATATTAAATGATGAATTTTTAGTTAAAAAATCACTCGAGTAAATAAGCTCTCGGGATGATGTGAATTTTCTTACATCGATGATTGCTGAGGGATCATATGTATTGTTTTCTAAATATGTTATTGCACCAACACCGCTTCCATTTAAACACAAGCTTTTGGAAATTTCGTTGTTCTCAACCTTGAGATGTCTCCCGACACTAGAGTCATTAACAAATATGCCTAGTCCCTTAAAGATAGAATTTTTAACAATTAAATCAGACTCAACAGAAACGTTCTCCAATTTTAGTTGGCTCGCTACAACATCAATACATTTGAAATGATCAGTTTTTACATTTTTTACATGAATACCATCTATAGCTTTAAATTCTTTAATCTTAAAAGTTGAGTTGATACTAATTTTGTTTGCACTCTCAAATTCATAAAGTTCAATACCAATACACAAACATCCTAAAGAAGCTTCTATACCTGAAATTATCATCTCATTTAGCCAAAAAAGATCATCACCTCCTTCAACACCTAAGTCTAAATACAGGTTCTTTGCTATAACCCGTCTAAAATAGCCCCCTCCAATACCTTTAAAATCAGACAATTCTAGATTTATGTCTCCTTCAATATAGTAGCCTTTCAAACTAAAGCGCTTATAAAACGAGCAGTTTAAAAGCCAAAGATCACCATTAAATTTACAGTTAATGAGCCTAAGATTATATTCAAAAATACAATTTATAAATACCATGTGATTATAAAACTTAGCATTTTCAATCTCAATTTCACAGAATCTACTCTGAATAAATACAGTAGGCTTTGTTTTATCAAGCTCTAGCAGTGCAGTTTCATCTAATTTTTCATCTTGAATAATATTATATTCATCCAGCTCAAAACTGGGTCTATCAATTGCAATTATAGAGGAAAATTTACTAGCTCGACCATTTTTACTAGTACAGTCACTTTGAACGACTCCATTGAAAAAAGTGTTATCTTCAAGTGTATTAAATTTGAAGGTTATTTTAACACTTTAAGTTGGGTTCTCCTCCAGCCGTGAAAGCTGTGGCACCACATAGCAGTGGCACCTAAAAATTAACAGAGGTGACTAACTTCGTCAACTAACCTAACAAGTTCTTAGTACCAAATCTGGGGGGAAGAGCCGATAAAATGTTTACTTTTAACCTGAAGTAGTCGAGTAAGATAAAGTTATACAACGACTATAAATGGCACATAGCTGCTAGTCAGCCCAGTGTGATTTGATTCTTAGGGGTGTCAAATACATCTACGTTTTCTATAATTGTCAACTCATGCCTTAGCTTTTTTGGCGAACAACTCGTTTATCTTATCAGGCATATCGAATCGGTCTTTAATCTCTTTGGCCTCAACAGGCATATCCATACCTGACAAATGGTTGCTGAACATTTTCGGTACAACATGGCTGTAGTGCTGCTCAATCATTTGGATCTATGCAGTAAATCACATCACTAAACTAAATGCTCAAGAATAGCTTTTGGTGATTGTGGATTTCACTGAGTGCTCAACCAAGTTAAAGCTAATTATTAGTTGTGACACAAGCTGTGACAGTGTATGTTCTGTAAACTCTTAACCTATTGTTTTTAATAACTTTTAAATATTGCGTAAGTTGACTTATCGGCCAACTCCAGCTGATTTTTCCCATGACCCCCTTGTATATCAAGCGGTTCCCTAGAAGAGGTTTCAAATTGGCGCAGCTGTAACAAAACGCACATAGATTTTCTGTTAATTGCTTCTGTAGAGGTTTCAAACACAGCGGTTATTCTCTATATGCTGACAAAGTATGCACACGTAAATTATCAAACACTTTATGCTTATTTTATGTTTACTTTTTGCATCTGTAGGTAAAAAATCGGGGGCATAACAAGGTTATAATTTAACCTTGTTATGCCCCGATATTGACTAGTCAATACTAGTATTTACTTAGAAAAAACCCAGTGGATTAATATCGTAACTTACCAATAAGTTTTTAGTCTGCTGGTAATGATCTAGCATCATCTTGTGGTTTTCACGACCAATACCTGATTTTTTATAGCCACCAAATGCAGCATGTGCTGGATATAGGTGGTAGCAGTTAGTCCATACTCGACCGGCTTGTATTTTACGACCCACTCGATACGAACGATTCATATCACGAGTCCATAAACCTGCCCCAAGACCATATTGACTGTCATTGGCAATAGCCAGTGCTTCTTCCTCGGTTTTAAACGTCGTCACGCCTATAACAGGTCCAAAAATTTCTTCTTGGAAAACACGCATGGAATTTTTCCCCAGAAGTATAGTGGGCTGCACGTAATACCCCGAATCTAGCTCGTCACTAATTGCTTCTTTTTCGCCACCTATAACCACTGTTGCACCTTCTTTGCGACCAATATCAATATAATCTAGGATTTTTTCATATTGTTGACTCGACGCTTGTGCACCCACCATAGTATCGGTATCAAGAGGATTACCGCGGATGATAGCTTTGGTTTTGGCTAGTACGCGCTCCATAAACGCGTCATAAATACTTTCTTGGATTAAGGCACGTGATGGGCAAGTGCAGACTTCACCCTGATTAAAGTAACCTAGAACGAACCCTTCGGCACACTTATCGATAAACGCATCTTCTTGGTTCATGATGTCTTCAAAGAAGATATTCGGTGATTTACCACCCAGTTCAACTGTTGAAGGGATCAAGTTTTCTGCGGCGCATTTTAAGATATGTTCACCGACAGGTGTTGAACCCGTAAACGCAATTTTAGCAATGCGTTTTGAGGTGGCTAACGCTTCACCTGCTTCTTTACCGTATCCATTGACTACGTTCAGGACACCCGCCGGTAATATATCTTGGATCAATTCAAGCATCACTAAGATACTAGCGGGAGTTTGTTCGGCTGGTTTTAATATGATGCAGTTACCTGCGGCCAATGCCGGCGCTAATTTCCATGCCGCCATTAATAGCGGAAAGTTCCATGGAATAATTTGACCCACAACACCCAGTGGTTCTTGAAAATGGTAAGCCACGGTATGTTCATCAATTTCAGACATGGTGCCTTCTTGCGCACGAATACTGCCTGCAAAGTAACGAAAGTGATCAACAAATAAAGGTAAATCAGCGTTTAACGTCTCACGCACTGGTTTACCGTTGTCCCATGATTCTGCTATCGCCAATAATTCAAGATTGGCCTCAACACGGTCCGCTATTTTAAGTAACATGTTTGACCGTTCGGTTACTGACGTTCGGCCCCAACTGTCACTTGCTGCGTGGGCTGCATCTAACGCTAACTCAATATCTTGTGCACTAGAGCGGGGGATTTCACAAATAACGCTGCCATTTACAGGTGAGGTGTTGGTGAAATATTCACCATTGACTGGTTCTACCCATTGGCCTCCAATAAAATTAGCGTATTTTGTTTTAAATGTGACTAAGGAGCCTTCACTCCCTGGATTTGCATAGATCATAATTATCTCATTTGTATTGTTAAGTATAAATCGCAGCCGATCGGTGCCAACTATCTGCGCCAACAATCGGCGTTAACGATTTGTTAAGTATCGAACCAACTTGTATACATTAGCTTAAATGATGAACCGGTTCCATTCCATAAACGGGTGTTGCTATGCCTTCCATACGTGCCTTAATTTGCAGTGACAGGTACTGAGAATAGTGACGAGATTGATGCAAGTTGCCGCCATGAAACCACAGTGCCTCTTGGTGCGTAGGCTTCCACATGTTGCGTAGTTCGCCTTCCCACGGGCCCGGATCTTTGATGGTATCAGATCCCATACCCCAGCATTTCCCCACCTTATCAGCCACTTCTTGCGAAATGATTTTTGCCGCCCAACCATTCATTGAGCCATATCCTGTCGCATATACAATTAAATCTGCAGGTAGCTCTGTGCCGTCTGTTAGTACGACTGACTTGGGGTTAACTCGTTCAATAGACACACCCGATTTAAGTTTTATGTCTCCATCAGCAACCAGCTCTGATGCACCTACATCAATATAATAACCTGAACCGCGACGCAGGTATTTCATGAAAAGTCCAGATCCATCTTCACCAAAATCGAGGAGAAAACCAGCATCAGTCAAACGTTGGTAAAACTCAGCATCACGTTTTGCCACTTCTTGGTAGGTGGGTATATGGAATTGCGGCATAATTTGAAAAGGTAAGGAAGCAAAGGTTAAATCGGCTTTATTGGTTGTCATGCCAGTTTCAACCGCTTCTTCTGAGTATAAACCACCTAAAACCAGATCCATCAACGAGTCAGATTTGATGATATGGGTAGAGGAACGCTGGATCATGGTGACGTCTGCATTATTCTCCCACAAGGCACAGCAGATATCATGTGCAGAATTATTGCCACCTAATACTACGCATTTCTTGTCTTTAAACGCTTCTCCTCCGGGATGTTGACTGGAGTGGTGTTGTTCGCCTTCAAAGGTCTCCATGCCTGGTATATCTGGGGTACTAGGAATACCCGACATGCCTGTTGCCAGGATCAATTGTGTTGGATGTAAGGTTAGCTTTTCACCATCGGGATTTAAGCTTGCTTATACTCGGAGAGACTGGCACAGGAAAGGAGGTCTTAGCACGGGCGATCCACGACAGTAGTAAAAGAGCGAACAATGCTTTTATGGCGGTTAATTGCGCGGCGATTGCTGAGTCGCTGATTGAGAGCGAGTTATTCGGATATGTACCAGGCACGTTTACGGGGGGTCGAGCAAAAGGAGCAAAAGGGTTAATTCAGCAAGCTAGCGGCGGCACACTATTTTTGGATGAAATTGGTGATATTCGCCAACTATGCAATACGCTCACTTTTGCAGAAGCTATCTGTGAAACGGATGAAATAACAGTACATAACTTGCCAGAAGAATGCGCCATGGATCGACGCAAAAGTGTTTCACTGTCGATGCCTTTAGAAGCTGATACACCAGAACATCTGGGTGTAAGCATACCCGAAAGTGATGTTCCATTTCTTGAAAAACAGGATCTCCTTGAAACGTTGCGTCAACACCGCTGGAATATATCGGCAGTAGCAAAACAGTCAAACATATCCCGCCCAACGCTTTATCGTCGTATAAAAAAGCATAAAATCATTCTCCCAAAAGACATGTTGAATTAGCCGCTCAGTTTGATTAAATCTAAAGATGGTCATTAGCTTATGACTGATGAGTGTTTAAAGTAACAACAAGAAACTCTAACAGGCGCCTTTGCTTTGATAGTAGAGGTTTTATAGCAGTTGCCTGTAACGTTCAAGTAGACTAAAGATCAAAAATGGTATTAAGCTCGATGCTATTGACTAGTAAATGATGCCATGAAAAGCCTTTCATGGCATCTCGTAATCAAACTAAAATAGTAAAGCCGCCATTCAAATTTTTCATCTTAGTTTGCTAACTTCAATGCAATCCAACTATCAACTTTAGCTTCCAACACATCAAGCGGCAGTGGGCCGTACTTAAGGATCTCATCGTGATATTCACGAAGATCAAACTTGTCGTTCAATTTTATTTTTGCATCAGCACGTAACCCAAGAATTTTTAGCATGCCAATTTTATAAGCTGTGGCTTGCGATGGCATTACAATGTGACGCTCTACCATTTTCACGCCGTCAGAGACCGCATTGGGTGTGTTATCAGTATAATAAGCAATGCCTTTTTCACGTGTCCACTTTTTAGAGTGTATCCCGGTATCAACCACTAAACGACATGCACGCCATAACTCCATCGCTAAGCGACCGAAGTCTGAATAAGGGTCTTGGTAAGCGCCAAATTCTTTTGGTAAATATTCTGAATAAAGTCCCCAGCCTTCGATATAAGCGGTATAACCACCAAATTTTCTGAACTTAGGTACACCTTTCAACTCTTGTTGAATGGCAAGTTGCATGTGATGACCTGGAATACCTTCATGGTAAGCAAGCGCCTCCATTTGGTAAGTCGGCATGGCTTTCATGTCATAGAGGTTGGCGTAATACAAACCTGGACGTGAACCGTCCTCTGATGGACGTTGGTAAAATGCTTTGCCAGCAGATTGCTCGCGAAAAGCCTCTACCGCTTTAACATTTAAATCAGCTTCAGGTTTGGTAATAAACATTTCATCGAGCTTACGCTTCATGTCGTCAATTAGAGCGGTGGCTTCACTTAAATAACGAGCTTTACCTTCCTCTGTATTCGCATAATAAAACTGGTCATCATCACGCATAAATTGCATGAATGCCTTTAGGTCGCCATCAAAATTTACTTCACCTTTTATGACGCGCATTTCGTTGTGAATGCGTTCAACCTCCTTCAACCCAATTTCATGAATTTGGTCGGCGCTAAGATCAGTCGTTGTTGTGCGCTTGAGGGCAACGTTATAAAAAGCATCGCCGTCTTTCCACTTCCATATACCATCATCATTAGTGGCTTCAGTTTCGAGTTCGGTTAAGTGAGCGACAAGTTTTTGATATGCAGGTTTAACTGAACGACTTAACGCATAGGTAGCAGCATCAATTAAATAGGCTTTGCTATCATTTGTTAACTGGCGGCCTTCTTTTTCGCTCTCCTTTTTGTTCTCCTTTTCAAATAATGCGTTTAATTTCTTAGTGAAATCTGCAAGCAATGCACTTGGTTCGCCATCGTCAAATGGTGCGCCTTTAATAATGTTATTGCCGTCGCGTATCACGTGAGGAAATACAAATTTTGGAGGAATGATATTGGCTGCGGTACGTGCCTCTATGTTAGTGATGAGCTGATCAAATAACCTGGGTACACCGTTTAGACGGGCAATATAATTCTGTGCATCTTTGACATCATCAATTCTATGTTGGTTAATCAACAAGGAGACAACACTCGAATGTCTTCCAAACATTTGATTTACCGGGTAGTTGTACAAGCGCCATTTATAATCTTCAATTTGTTGTTGCATTGACTGAACCGCTAAGTCAAAGCTGAGTAACGTAGCTTCATCAAGCTTGTCGCGATCGTAAGCCTGTAATTCCACGAGTTGTTTCTTAGTAATCTTGATTGACTCATTAGCGAACTCTACTGATAAATCGTTCCATTCATCGTCACGGTCTTTGCGCCCAAGAGCAGTAAGCTTTTCAGGGAAACGTGCAACTGACTCCTCGAATACACGTTCGAAAAAATCGTTAACACGCTCTGATTCAGAAATCTCTGGTACAGCATAAGCTTGTTCTAAGGGCGCTGCTAGCTTGGTTTCATGGGTTTGAGTTGTTTTTTGTTCTGATGATTGATCACAAGCTGAAAGTAATAAAACAGCACTGATGGCGGCCGAGTAATATTTAAACACTAGGAACTTCTTCAATTATATGAATTTAAAGAAGAATAAACGCTACGCCTGCTCGATGCAACAGGTCTTGGGTTTGCCCTATAACGAGCAAAATAATTCTTAGTTGAACGGCTACTAATGGAAAACTTATATTGACGTTTGACGTGGTCGTATTAGGTTGACCACGTCACCGTTGTAAAAAATAAAAGGACTATTGAGGAGATTTATTATAGTTTTACTATTAATTTTCTTCACAAGCCATTCGTTATAAGGATCCTAAGCTAATTATTGACAGTAATGGGCCATTATATGTTGTCAGACGTAAGTGTATTAATTAAACATCCAAGCAAAGGATATGATTTATGAATAAACCGATAAAATTGTTTACCACTGTGGGCCTATTTGCGGCTATTGCAGTTATTGTGTATGTCGCTGGCGAGCTAGCCTTATCTCATTCTCCTTTAGGTGCATTAGTACCGGTTGGAGTATTGTTATCCATCATTGTCATTTATGTCCGGCTAAGTGATAAAAAAGACTGATTGCTTGGGTGTTCAATTTTTAAATTTTTAGATAAAAAGTTGGGTGCCATCTAATTTTTTTAATTAGTTAGCAAGGTTAAATCCGATTCTTCAAGGATATATTGATTGCTCATCACGCAATGCAGGTCTGCTTTATACTTTAAGTGCTATATTTATTAAACAAACAGCAAAACTTTAAAAAAACACAAATTTATTGTGATGCCCAATATTTTTTAGCCTCATAAATCTTTTTCATTTTCATTTTCATTTTCATTCCTACGTTGTAAAAAAACGACCCATTAAGACTCCGTTTTAGCCGCTCGCATCAGAATATAAAACTCAGGGTGCAAAACGCCTTTGACGTTACGAAAAAAAACCATGTAAAATATTTGTAAATAAAAAAGAAACCCTCTACTAATTATTACCGTATAGATAATGCTACTTAACGCATAAAGTAGAAAATATCATTTTTTAATCAACAAAAAGAGAAATTTTATGATGACTAATAATACCTTTGATAAAGGGAAGGCCTTTTCGTTAAGTCTTACTAGCTTTAAAGTGAAAACAGTTCTGACTTTGTTATTCTTGTTTTTGCTACCTACCTTTGCCCATGCTGCGGCTAACCTTGCATCCGACGATTTTGTTGGTATTTCGTTCTGGTTAATATCCATGGCGCTTATGGCGTCTACAGTCTTTTTCCTATGGGAAACTCAAAGCGTAACTGCAAAATGGAAGACATCGCTGGTTGTATCGGCGCTGGTGACTTTTATTGCCGCGGTTCATTATTTCTATATGCGAGATGTGTGGGTTGCAACGCAATCAACACCAACCGTATATCGTTATATAGATTGGTTATTGACAGTTCCATTATTAATGATTGAATTTTATCTAATTTTGCGTGCCATTGGCGTGGCATCTGGAGGAATTTTCTGGCGCTTGTTAATCGGTACATTGGTAATGCTTATACCTGGCTACATGGCTGAAGCAGGATACCTGAACATTACGGTAGGATTTGTAATTGGTATGGCGGGTTGGTTCTATATCCTTTACGAAATCTTCCTTGGAGAAGCGGGTAAAGCAGCTGAAGCAAGTGCAAGCGCTGCTGTAAAATATGCTTATAATGCCATGCGTTGGATTGTGACTGTAGGTTGGGCAATCTATCCAATTGGTTATGTACTTGGCTATATGACTGGAACTGCTGACCAAGAAACGCTAAATATCATATACAATTTAGCTGACTTAGTTAACAAAATCGCCTTTGGTTTACTGATTTGGTACGCTGCAACTAGTGAAAGCCAAGCAGTAGCAGAAAAATAAACTCGAATAATTACGTATAATAATTATTGTACTTGTGAGCTTGCAATCTTGTTTAGGGGTTGCAAACTCAGTTACACATACGAGTAATATTCATGATTCAAACCGAAGCAAATATGCAACCCCAATCATCGTTTTTACTGAAGCGATGTGAAGAAGACATGCTTTTTCGATTAAAGGACAACGAGCCTTCGTGTTTTCATTTAGCAAGTGGTGGAAGTAGAACCCGTGCAAAATTATGTATCGAAGCCGGTTTAGCACTTCAGTTATCTGAAAAAACGATTATTGCTTTGGCTTGCACTATAGAGTTACTTCACAATGCCTCACTGGTTCATGACGATCTACAAGACGCTGATACCATTCGTCGAGGACGACAATCAGTATGGAAACAATTCGGTAAATCCCACGCTGTTTGTTCAGGCGATGTGATGATATCTGCGGCATTTGGGTCGTTAGCTAATGTTGAGGATCATGGTTCGTTACCTTCCTTATTGATTAACACTCAAGAGGCTGTATCACTAACCGTGAATGGGCAGACCATAGACCTTGATTCTCAAACAACAACAACAACAACAACCGAACACGAGTACGAAGATATAGCCGCAATGAAATCAGGTCCATTAATTCAACTTACATTAACTTTGCCACTGATAGTAGCTGGCTACGATGGCCATATCAAAACAGTCAATAATGCACTTAATAAGTTCTCAATCGCTTATCAAATACTTGACGACTTAGATGACTGGCAGCAGGATCTACAAAAAAGGCAGCTTAATTTAGTCAATATATTAGCATCCCGTTATTCTCTAGAAGAATCCATAATTATCGCTAAAAACCGCGTCCACTATTTATTGAATCGTTGTCAGAAAGAACTGAGTGTACTTCCCTCAAACTGCGCGGCATCTGTGATTGCAGCCACTCATAACCTGTTAATAAAGGCTAAGGTAGATTTAAATGAATAAAGCGATTGTCATCGGAGCTGGCTTCGGTGGAATAGCCTCTGCACTTCGCTTGAAAGCTAAAGGTTATGAGGTTGTAGTTATTGACCAACGTGAAAGGCTGGGGGGGCGCGCCCAACAATTTAATAAAGATGGCTTTATTTTTGATGCGGGACCAACTGTAGTGACTGCGCCATTTTTATTTGAAGAGCTATTTTCACTATTTAATAAAAAGATGAAAGATTATATACAGCTAGTACCTGTAGAGCCTTGGTACCGTTTTGTTTATCCCGATGGCAGTCATTTTGACTATGGTGGCACGATAGAGGAAACGTTGGCTCGAATAGCTGAAATTGAGCCTGAAGATCAAGCAGGATATCGCTCGCTTCTGGCACAATCAGAAGCCATATTTGATGTCGGGTTTACTCAGCTATCGGACAAGCCTTTCCATAAATTCTCTACCATGATTAGCCAAGTTCCTGCACTTATAAGGCTTAAGTGTTATCGCACTGTCTGGCAAATGGTCTGCGCGCACTTAAAAAGTGATAAGTTACGTCAAGCTTTTTCAATTCAGCCCTTGTTAGTGGGTGGTAATCCATTCGCAACAACCAGCATTTATAGCCTTATTCATTATTTGGAGCGTAAATGGGGAGTTCACTTTGCAATGGGCGGTACGGGTGCATTAGTTGATGGCTTAGTTAAACTGATGGAAGAACAAGGTATTGAAATAAAACTCAACACCAAAGTAAATAAATTAGGCATTGATGGTAACCGTATCACTGAGGTACACACCGACACAGGCTCTTTTTCATGTGACAGGCTGGTATCTAATATAGATCCCAAGTATCTGTATCGGCATCTTGTACCCAGCCAGAATCAAACTCTTAGTGCAAAAATTAAAACCAAACATGCCAAATCATCCATGGGACTTTTTGTTTTATATTTTGGCACAACAAAACAATACCCAGATATAGTGCATCATACTATTTGGCTAGGAAAGCGCTACAAGGCACTCTTAAGCGATATTTTTGATAAAAAAGTATTGGCAGATGATTTTTCTTTATATTTACATCGCCCTACCGCAACCGATCCCAGTATGGCACCCGAAGGATGTGATTCTTTTTACGTACTGGCGCCTGTTCCCAATAACTTGTCAGGCATAGACTGGGCTGAACAGGAAAAAGACTATGGGGACCGGGTTGTCAAAGCATTAGAACAAACGATAATGCCGGAACTTTCGTCGCATATAGTGCACCGTTTTGCCAAAACACCGAATGATTTTGAACAAGACTACAGCAGTGTCGATGGCAGTGGATTTTCGATTGCTCCCACCTTCCAGCAGTCGGCTTGGTTTCGCTTTCACAATAAAGCTGAAGGCCCCGAAAATTTGTATTTGTGCGGTGCTGGTACACATCCAGGAGCAGGCTTACCTGGGGTATTATCTTCAGCGAAAGTGATAGATCAACTTATCCCTAAAGTTCATTCCTAAACGATGAATGATGATCCGACAGAGCTGCTGAAAAAGCATGGTAAAACGTTTAACTTCGCACGCCTGTTCTTAGGTTCAAAAACAGGTATTGCCGCAGCACGTTTGTATCGCTTTTGTCGAATAGTCGACGATATTGCTGATGAGAGTCCAGACCCTGACATTGCCAAGGTAAAGCTTAATCAACTGAAGATGTTTATTGCACAAAACGCGGCTAATCATCCTATAGTAGAGGACTTTCTTAGTCTATGTGAAGAATACCAGATTGACAGACACCACGGCATTACACTGATTGATGGTGTGAGCCAAGATCTCAATCTTGTTGCTTTACCCACCCTGGAAACCTTAATTCAATATGCATACCGAGTGGCAGGTGTTGTTGGTTTGATGATGGCTCCCATATTGGGTGCCAAAAAAGTAGGCTATGCTTTTGCTATTGATTTAGGTATCGGTATGCAACTCACCAATATTGCTAGGGATGTGCTTGAAGATGCTCAAATGGAGCGTCGTTATCTGCCTGGTGAATGGGTCAATACGCTATCAGCATCGAACATTGCATTGGCAAAAATTCAAAACAGAGAGCAGATACAAAACGCGATAAAAGTTTTGCTTAACCTCGCTGAAGAATATTATCAAAGCGGATTAGCGGGACTTTATTATCTGCCTCCCCGCAACAGGCAAGCTATTGCGGTTGCCGCTTACGTCTATCGGGATATTGGCAGGAAATTATTGAAAAACGACTGTCAATACTGGTTAGGCAGAGTGGTTGTATCAAAGCCCAGAAAAATATTATTAGCTAGCCAAGCACTTTGGCATTTAAAAGCAGCCGCTATCGCAAACCATGAAACTAAACATCAAAACGAATTACATCGCCATCTAAAATGCGAACTTTGAATAAGTGACCAGCGCAATAGAATATGAATGTGGCTCTGAGTCTCACTATGATTTAATTATTATTGGAGCGGGCGCTGCTGGATTGTCTTTGCTCTTAGCCCTTGATGATGCTGGATATACTCAATCAGTAAAGCTTGTTGAACGCAGCGCTGGCCCTCAGAATGACCGAATTTGGAGCTTTTGGAATAACGATTCAATTCCAGATTACCTCAAGACAATCATTACGCGCGACTGGCAAACATGGGATATATCAGCAGATGGCTGCAATTATTCGATGACCCATTCGTATCATCGGTATTGCTCCATTAGATCTGAATCGCTAATGAAACTAGTATTTGAACGGATACAAACAAAAGCGCATTTCGATATTGAATTTGACTGCGACGTTATCTCTGTTGATTCAGTTAATGACCATGCATTGGTGACAACTCACGACGGCCAGTTAACTACACGACGGGTTGTTGATACTCGCCCTCCCCCTTTAAAGACAAAACATAGTGGATTACTTCAGTGCTTTTACGGTGAAGAAATTGTTACTGATGGTGACGTATTTGATCCTTCTTCTGTCAAACTCATGCAACAATTAGCCAGTTCAGAGTTGGGCATAGAATTTATTTATATTTTGCCTTTCAGTGCAAATCACGCATTAGTTGAGTTTACTTGTTTCAGTCCCACCATCATAGACAGTACCGTTTTGAAAGCCCGCCTTAAAAGTAGAATGCATCAAATAATTGACGGACAAAAATACAAGGTTGAGCGTAAAGAATGCGCAGTGTTACCCATGTATGGTATTAATGAAAATATCAATAATATAAACAAACGTCTCATCTATGCTGGGATAGCGGGTGGCGCGATGCGAGCGTCAACTGGATACAGTTTTCTAGCATGCCAAAGGTGGGCTAAACAGTGTGCTTTTGAGTTAAAATCTAAACCGCCATCAACTGCATTGTCGTCATTCACACCCATCAGCAATGTTTACCAAAAAATGGATAGGCTGATGTTAACCGTGTTAAGAAACGATATGTCCATGGGTGTGACCCTTTTTGTGCAGATGTTTAAAAAGGTGAAGCCCGCGAGGTTTGCGCGCTTTATGACAGAACAAGCGACCATCTTTGATTTCATTTGTGTTATCTGGGCCATGCCAAAAATGCCTTTTTTGCGGGCTTTATACCACTCTTCTTTTCACACATTAATGTCTCGTAAAAAATTGAGTTCCAGAGGTGAGTAAATTACGCTACACCCAGTTTTACATAAGCGTTTGTAGCTTAGCGGCCCTTGCCACACTGGCTAATCTAAATATGACCTCAGACAACTTGATGATTGTGTTAGCCCTGGCTGTAACTTTTTTAGGATTACCACATGGTGCTCTCGACTTTGCTGTCGCAAAATCATTAAACCTTGTGACATCAGTCTCATTGGTGATCCGGTTTGTGAGTATTTATGTGGTGATAGCAGCCTTATCAATTATTTTTTGGATTTGCTTGCCTGACATAGCGTTAGTATTATTTTTGTGTATATCGGTATTTCACTTTTCTGCTGACTGGCGAGGCACTGTGCCACTTTTATTTCGTTTGAGTCTGGCGAGTGTTCTTCTGTGTGGTCCTTCGGTCTTATATTCTAAAGTTGTTACCGAGCTCTTCACTGCCTTATTACTAACATCCCAAGCTGCAAATTGGGTTATTCAAGGTATGCAGGTAACGTTTTATGCTGGGATTTGCGTTTTTATATACTTTTTAATTCGGTTGTCGATGTACAAAAAAAGACCCAGCATATGGCATTATACAGAGTGGCTGACTCTTTTAGTGAGTAGTATTATTTTGACTCCTCTGCTTCATTTTGGACTCTATTTTTGTTTGCTACATTCACCTAAGCACCTCCAGGATGTGGGTGTAAAGCTCAATGTTAGTGTAAAACGTGCTATCGTTATTAGCCTGCCATTTGTAGTATTAACAATTGTTGCAGCAGTAAGTTTGTATGAGTTATTCGGGACCAGGGAGTTAAATATTGATTTGCTTCGTTGGATTTTTATTGGTCTATTTGGATTAACCATGTCGCATATGATATTAGTCCACTTATGGCACCGCTCAATCTCAGACTGACACTATCTTTTGTGGAATATTATGTCTTGTATGCTCAAATACTTTCGGAAACCACGCAGCAAAAAGGTTGGGTTTATTAAAAAGCTGCTGTAAGACTTCTTGCTCACTCCACCAGCGCACCTCCATTACCTCATCTATGTTTTGTTGCCACTGAACACTGTCCACTTCAGTTACCAGTATTTTATCTAACTCATGCTCAATCATATTATTATCAAGCTGATACTTGTATTGGACTTGGCCTATGTGCGACATACTTAAAAGCTCACTTATACCGAGTTCTTCGGATACTCTGCGCCTTGCCGCATCTTGTATATTTTCATCCGGCAAGGGATGTGAACAACAGGTGTTGGCCCAAAGTCCGCCACTGTGATACTTGTGCAGTGCACGTCTTTGGAGTAGATATTCAACACTATTTTTTTTACGACGAATTATCATCAAAGAAAATGCAAGGTGGAGATCCCCACGAATGTGAGCCAACATTTTTTCTGCATAGCCAGTAATTTTGCCTGTGTTGTCAACTAGGGCAACAAGTATCTCGGAATCTTTTATTTTCATTATATTAAAACAGAGTTCAACACAAAAAGGATCAGTGTTTACCCGTTTTATATGAACGAAATTCCGTTTTAGTAGACGATTTTTTAGAGTACAGTTTTGTTTTAGAGGAAACTATAAACCTATTTCTAAACATGATCTTAAATGAACAGGTTATGTGTTTACCTTAGCTCTTTACCTTAGCTCTTTACCTTAGCTCTTTACGTTAGCTATTTACGTTATCTATTTACGTTATCTATTTACCTTAGATCTTAACCACACCAAAAGCCCCGCTATCACAAAGAAAAAGGGCAGTAAAAACAATATCACTATAACTTGGCGCTTCTGTTTACTGGTTAAATCTAAGCGTTCTACTTTTATTTCTTTTGCGCTAATAAATGTTTTGTAGTCCATCTCTGCCAACCAGTTAACTAAATTTAAACCCATCTGAGCATTGCTGTATTGGTTGATATAAACGTTGCTTAAAAAGTCTGCATCAGTGAACACTATCAATCGAGTATCGGATGATTTATTACTTTGCAATGCTTCATTTTTCTCTTCAATCACTACGTAAGCAAATGGCACTGGGCCGGCAGTGTCGGTATTGGGGTCAAATTGTATATCTAAGATTCGATTGGTTTCAGCCCAACTATTTTCTGTTGATGCCGTCGATACTATGACCGCATGTTTGATACCTGCACGGCGCTGCGGCAAAACACGAATAGAGCGAGGGCGAACGTAAAATGTGTAGTCCAAACCTTCAGTTAACGCTTTGTGGCGCTGATAGTTCTTAGTCGCAGGGCTACCCACATCATCACCAATATGATTAGTGAAATCGACCACAATATCAGACTGAACATCTAATCCCCATTGATTAAGAATGACGTTTAAGCTTGGGTTTTTTTGTAGTTGTTCTGCACTTAACGGTTTATCAGCAGTAGTGACCATTGTGTGTTCAATAAGAAACAAGGCATCCCCGCCTTTGGTTAAGTAGTCACCAATTAAAGTTTCTTCATTTTGACTTAAAGCATTTTTTGGGCCCGCAATAATCAACACATCACAATCTGTAGGAATTGACTGGCTGATGCCTAACATCAGTGTTTTACTGGTAATGTTGTTATCGGCTAACAACTGTTTGAATTTCGACAAACCAACGTAATCCTGATTTGAACTTGAATACTCACCATGCCCAGTCAGAAAATAAACCGTTCTTGGAGCACGGCTAGTACTGGCTATAGCATTGGTTAGTTTATCCTCAGACAACGCACTCAGGGTAAAATCGACATCTTTACGATTGTTGCCAGATTGAACAATTACTTTTCGTTCATCTGCATTGATTGCATTGCCAAACTTTGTAGCATAGGCAATCTGTTCGATAGGGTCGATAATTTCGGTCTTAATGACACCAGCAGACACTCTTTCATATTCTTTGAGTAGGTCGAGTAGGTATTTGGGTGGCATACCCACATGAAAGGCTGTTAACTGCACCTCATTGGTCAATGTGCTGACATACTCGATAGTATTGTTAGATAACGTATGTTGTTTATCTTGGGTGACATCCCATCTGACGTTCGAGTTATTTGCCAAATAATGACTAACGCCAATAAACACAATGCTGCCTGTGGCGATGCAAATAACAGTGGCCAACTTCTTCCAACGCTTGAAGCTATAAGACGATACCCATCCAGTCGATTTATTTTGGCCAAAACTACGCTTGATAATCAGACTCAGAATTACAAAAAATGCAACGCCACCAATAACAGCAAGGGCAGTTGCCAGATAACTAAATTGTTGTTCGATAAAAAAAATCGATAATCCGAGGATAAGACTTAAGAGTGCAACACCGCAGCAAAGTGCCAAAAAAGTGTGTTTATTCATTTAGCGCCACAACCTATTGTCGATACTCAGACGAGTAAGTACTAAACACAGTAAAATACCTGATAAATAATAGACTACATCACTGGGGGTAATGATGCCTATTGCGAAGTTTTCTAAGTGTGTATGTGTACTCAACTGGATAAGGAAGTGTTCGGCAGAACCACTAACATATTGAGTAAAGCTGGTAGCAAAGTATAGTGAAAACAAAATCAAATAAGACACCATAGCTGCAATTATTTGGTTCGATGTCCAAGACGAAGCCAGCAAACCAACGGCAATAAAAAAAGCACCCTCTAGCCAAATTCCTAGATATCCCGATAACATACTGTATGGGTCGGGATCACCAAAGTATTCAACGATAAAGTAATAGCTAAACGTTAGACCAATCAACAGCGTAAAGAAAATAATCATACTAAAATATTTACCCAACACAATCATGGTGTGGGTTAAGGGGGCTGTGAGCAAAAATTCCATGGTGTCATTTGATTTTTCTTCAGAAAATAACCGCATGGTTAAAAGCGGGATAAAAAACACCAACATAAATTCCATCAATTGAAAAACATCTCTTAGGGATACTTCACGATTTTGATCAATGATCAGAAAAAAGAAAATGTTAAATAAGGACAACATCACAATTAAAATAATGTAGGCAATCGGCGAGCTAAAAAAGCTGTGTAATTCCTTTTTTGTTAAAGCGAGGATTTTATTCATCTGATACCTGATGTCTTGTTGCTTCTGATATGTGAGGTTGATGATGCTTGAAGAAAACCTGCTCTAACGTTAAAGGCTGTGATTGATTGGGATCTGCACTTTTCAATAGCTTGTCTAAAGGGTCATCCATTACTATTTGGCCTGATTTAATCATTAATACACGTTGAGCTACTTGCTCAATTTCATTCAAACTATGTGTGCTTAAGAGCACTGTTCTTTGGTCTCTTTGATTTTTGATTAAGGTCAAAACTTGTTGAATTTGCATGGGGTCAAGACCGCTAGTAGGTTCATCCAAAATGAGTAATTTAGGTTCGTGAATAATAGCTTGAGCGATGCCAACACGTTGTTTATAACCTTTAGATAATGTCGCAATGGATTTTTTTTTGACCTGCTCTAAATCACATTCTTGAAGTACTTTAGCTAGCTGAAATAGTTGTTTGCTCTTTGGTACACCTTTTATTTCAGCCGCAAACTTTAAGTAATACTGCACTGTCATATCGCTATAAAGCGGGGGTTTTTCTGGCAAATAGCCAATTTTTTGCCGAATGGTTAATGAATGCTTATTAATATCATCACCATCAATGGTAACCGAGCCAGATGATGCTGTAATAAAAGAGGTCAAAATACGCATCAAAGTAGTTTTCCCAGCGCCATTTTTACCTAAGAGTCCAACAATATCCCCTTCATTCATTTCAAAGGAAATCTTGTCTAATGCTTGAAATAAACTAAAGTTTTTACTTACTTTTTGAACAATCAACATTGAAATTACCCTTACTCAATTAATACTGGATTAGTAGCAAAACTTCCTATTATTGGTGTTTTGATACCGAAGCTCGCGGCCAATGTAGATTCTGTTGCACCACCACTTTTTTTTGATCCTTATCCGATTTTGCTCTGTCAGCACATTCTTCTAACATCAAACATACAACTTGGTCGTAACTAATATTATTGGCTATCTCACATGCCTTTGGAAAATGACTTTTATCATAAGTCATACCCGGAACAAGTTTTGCTTTCATAAAAAAGCACTGACCATAGCTGTTCATCTTCACATCAAGACGACCAAACCCCCTCAATCCTAATCCTAAAAAGATAGTTTTTGCGAGCTCATTAACTATTTGGATGTCCTCTGAATGCTCTATTTTCATATAACATTCAGTGTCTCGTTGTTTAACTTTTTGTCCAAAAACGTCCAATGAATAAGAAAATGTTGATGACAATATTTCCATTGAAGACACAGTCATTTGTCCATTGCTGTTATAAATAATGGCAATAGTAAACTCTCTCCCAGCTAAATGTTTTTCAACCGAAGTAGATTACTTATCTGACGTAAAAATTGAAAGCACTTGAGCTTTCAATTCAACGCAGGTATTCACTAAAGATAAGTCATCGATGCCATTACTACTAGCTGTATCGATAGATTTTACAATTAAAGGAAAAGCGAGTGGAAGTCAACTCTGAGACAAAAATTCCTTGGGAATAGCAGTGAAATGACGAGCGGTTTTAATGCCCATATTTCCTAAGTGAATTTTAGCTGAGGCTATATCGCAGTCAAACTAAATAGTTTCATGATCTGAACCAGAAAATGTGATGCCATTTTCTAAAAAGTAGTCACAAAACCAGATGTTTTTACTATTTGGAATAGGTAAATATTTGGCTGCTAATAATACAAAGTCTGGCTTTCTTATGACTACTGCATACAAGTCCTCTATGGATGCACCTATTAGTGATGTTGAGCAATATGCTAAGCGCAAATTCGATACAACCCGTCCGGTTATTTTAATTGAATACGAACATGCCATGGGCAACTCCATTGGAAACGTTAAGGGATACTGGGATAGTTTTGAAAAACACCCTTCTTTACAGGGCGGTTTTATATGGGATTGGGTAGATCAAATATTTTCTATGAAAACCCTCGATGGCATACCTTATTGGGGTTATGGCGGTGATCTAGAGCCAGATGCTACCATTTCATCTTTGAGCTTTCAGCCAACGGCTTAGTATTTGCTGATCGCACACCCTACCCTTATTTGTGGGAAGTCAAAAACGTTCAGCAAAATATTGGCTTTAATAGCAATGAAATTACAGCAGGGAAATCATCATTAGCAATAAACATTATTTTATTAGTTTGCAGGGTCTCAGTTTAGACTGGCAGCTATTGGCTAATGGCAAACAAGTGGCACAAGGAAAAGGTTTAACTTTGAGCGCCGCGGCTCAGGAAAATCAAGAGGTTTTGATTGATTACGGTATTGTTCAAAAACTGGGTGCAGAGTATTTTCTGAACTTGCAGGTTACTAATGAAAAAACAATGGCGTCATTCCCAAAGGACATATAACAGCTTGGTCACAATTAGCCTTACCGAACACTGAGGCAACTGCTGAAAAACCAAAAAAGATAAGATTATCCGTCAGTGATAAAAAACAGGCTTACCGTTTTCAAGGTAAAGATTTTAGTTTACGTATCGATAAAACAACGGGTTTAATAAGCTCAATGGAATATTTCGGTGACGAATTATTAAAACCGTTACCGAGACCAAACTTTTGGCGCGCTCCAACTGATAACGACTTACCTATCAAGGATTATGGCGACAAAATTGCACCATGGCAAAAAGCAGGAAAAGACACTGTGTTAGAGTCGATAAAACTGACGATAGAATCTAAGTATCAGGCAAAAGTTGAAGTTGAACATTATATTAGTGCAATAGGTAGTCGCTACTTCAGCACATATCAAGTGTTTGGCAATGGTGAGGTAAAAGTTGATGTGTATTTCTATGCCACACCACATAAAAAACAATCTGACATCCCGCGGTTGGGCACTTTATTTGAGCTCGACAAACAGTACTCGCAAGTTAAATGGTATGGCCGTGGACCACACGAAAACTATGTGGATAGAAATACATCTGCTCATGTCGGTCAATATCAAAGTAATGTGGCAGATTTGTATGTCCCGTAAGTGAGGCCACAAGAAAATGGTTATCGCACTGATGTGCGTAATGTGTCATTTCATAATCAAGATGGCAAAGGTATAACGTTTAAAGGTGCTCCGTTGATTGGGTTTGGTGCTCAATATTATGATACTGCGGACTATCAAGCCACCGCTGCACAAGTAAAAGCAAAAAACCTTCACCCTCATGAGCTGCCTCAAAAGCAAAGAATTTATATCAATATAGATTATATGCAACGTGGTGTAGGTGGCACTAATACGCGGGGCGCCAAACCATTATCTGATTATATTATTCCTTATTTGGACTATTAGTATTCTTATTCTTTTGAACCTTATAATCGGTAAACAAGGAAATGCATCATGAAAATGACCGATTTGAGTGACACTTTCTGGCAACAGGGATACCTTGTTATAGAAGATTTTTCCCCTCAGCGTCAATGAACAGCTTACAAAGCATAATACTAGGGCACTATGGCCTAGATCCTGAATATGAGCATAAGCCGACATTCTTATGAAAATCAGGAACTGAGGTTATCCCTTGGTTTCCCCAAAGATCGGGTGAACATGCCTTTGACGAGATTGAGAATTGCAATGAAATGCAGACACTCGCTGGGTATATTTTAGGGAAAAATTGGAAATCTCTATACTGCATGACAATGTTCTCTTAAAAGGGCACCAAAGGCCAAGCATGGCACCAAGAATGTCCGCCAGATGATAATCAAAAATTTAATCTCAACCGTCTTGTCTACACCATGGATATTGATGATCAAGTTGGCGGAGAAGTTTTAGTGATGCCTGGCAGTCATAGACATGGAAAACTGCCAGTGGGCGAAATAAACGAAGATTTTTCAGAACAAGTCATTTTTACACTCAAAAAAGGCACATTACTCATAACACATGGACATACATGGCACCGTGTTTTACCTATTAAAGGGGCATATCGATTATCCACAAATTACAGAGCAATTCCACAAAACACTCCTGAGTATATCACCGACATTTGTGTCTATCGCAACATCTTATATCAATTTTCAACGTCTAAAGTACTGGAAGATAGATTAGTCTGAGAACTGACCTACATAAATTTAAAGCCATCTGACGAATAAATAAATACCGTCAACTAGACCGCTCTATGTTGTTGCATAAATTCAATAAATTCTTGTTCTGGCAGTGCATGGCTGAAATAAAAACCTTGGATTTCGTCACAGCCCATCGTAGCGAGTATCTGCTGTTGCTCAAGCACTTCCACGCCCTCTGCTATCACTTTTAATTCCAAATTTCGGCCTAGTTCGATGATAGTACGAACAATCGACTGATCCGCAGCCTGATGTTGAATGTTACGGATAAAAGACTGGTCAATCTTGAGTTTATCTATATTAAATTTTCGAAGGTAACTAAGAGACGAATAACCTGTACCAAAATCATCGATTGCCAAGTGCACACCCAATGTTTTTAGTTGTTCTAGAGTTTCAATGGCCTCCTGTTCGTTAAATATAATAACCCCCTCAGTTACTTCTAGTTCTAGATTATTAGCCTTCAAACCAGTCTCTTTCAACACATTTTTGACTTTACTTAGAAAATCTTTACGGCCAAATTGAAGAGGTGAAATATTGACGGCAATGATTAATTCACTCCAACCTAAACTAACCAGATTTTGGGCTTTTTGACAGGCAGTATGCAAAATCCAATCGCCCAGTGTATCAATTAGTCCTGAACGTTCAGCCAATGGAATAAACTCGCTAGGGTCGATCCATTGACCTTTGCACTGCCAGCGAATAAGCGCCTCAGCGCCAATTACTCTTTCATTGGAAAGTACCATCTGTGGCTGAAAATACAACTCAAACTCGGCCATTTCAATGGCTATACGCATGTCCTCAATCAATTGTTGCTCGTAACGCAATTTTTCGCCTAATTGAAGGTTAAATAACACATGTCTTTTATCTTCGCTGCGAGCCGATTTATCTAATGCCGCAAGTGAATTCTGGTGCAATTGTGTATAGTCATTGCCATGCTGTGAATAGTTAGCAAAGCCAAAATCAAGTCGTACTTGGTATCGGCTATGGAAAATCGTCAATCCTATTTTTTTATCTATTTGCTGAACCAAGCTATCTATCTGGGTGTCGCTAAAATCTCTGGTGCAGACTAGTGCAAAACTTTTTTCGCCTACATGAAAAACTCGACACCCCGACTTGTCTATAATAGATAAGATATCAACTAAAGAGGTGGCGACTTCTTTGACCACTGTTGATGCTACAGTAACCCCTTGACCAGAAATCAACTGACTAAATGAGCGAATTTCGATTAGCCCAAATGTAAATTTCTTCTTAGTTAGGCAAAGCTGTGTAACAGTTTTCTCTAATTCATAACGATTAAGCAGGCCCGTTTGCGGGTGGTGATTTGCTCTAAATTGTAATGCTTGTTCGAATTTCTTTCGCTCGGTAATATCCGTTAAATGCATATCCCATTGACGCTGATCTTCTAACCAATGCAGATCACATTGAAAGTACAATTTTTTAATTTGATATTCAAATTGTTTAGAATCTACTTTACCCTCAACCAAAATTTGTCTTTGATGAACTTCAATATCTTTGGCCAACAACAGATCGGCTTTACCCTCTCCCAGCTCTAATCTTTTGAGTAAGTTTTCAGTTGCTGGATTACAATAAGTCACACCGTTTTGGCTATCAAGGCTAATAACAGGATTTGGATTACGCGTTGAAAAAAGTGAAAGACGTTGATTATTGACCGCACTGGACAGATAGGCATTTATTGCCTTGGCTACCATATAAGCCAAAATTAAGGTCGCAAAGCCGTACAACGCAACAAAAATACGCACTAATTCAAGACCATTTATAATGACTTGTTCTGATCCGGCAACTTTATTTTCTGTTAGGGTAATTAATTGTTGAATTTGTGGGCTAGTAGCTCTTCGAACATCGCTAATTGTAAGCAATTGCTGACGTGCCAAAGTCCAATTAGTCTGAGGCTCAGTAATATTCAGCACAAACTCATCTGTAAGTATGCTTAACTCATTCAAGCTGGATTGAGTAGTTTGTAAAGGAATAATGTTACCAAATCGAACAATCAAATCATCTAGAACACGCTGAGCTTGATGATTAGATTCAGAATACTCACCTTCAAAATCATCTTGCTGCACGGATACATAAAACTCGTACAAAAAGCGTTCTTGTTCTAATAGACTGTTGTTAAACTGACGCAGTAGATCGTAAGCAGGGATTTGTTGGTCAATCAGCTCGACAGTTCTCTTAGCAATAGAATCGCCTTTGTAATAAACCACACCGCTGACTGCCATCCCCAAAACCAGCACAAGGGTAAAAATAATATTAATAAGCCTATGGGATCGCTGATTGAGAGTATTAAACGGCAAAGCAAAAACCTAGTTAAATAACATTTATATTAGGGTGAGCTGATAAGGCAACTTAACATAAAAATAAACATGCTTATGTTGCTCAACAACCTAGCTAAATTACTAACGGGGAGGAAATGTTCCTCCCATTCCTCCTGGCCCACCCGGTGGCATCATGCTTTTCATATTGCGCATCATTTTTTTCATACCGCCACCCGACATTTTTTTCATCATCTTTTGCATCTGAGTAAATTGTTTTAGCAGCCTATTTACATCTTGAATTTGGGTACCTGAACCTGCTGCTATCCTGCGTTTACGTCCGCCTTTTATAACATCTGGGCGGGTACGTTCTCCCGGCGTCATAGAATTGATAATGGACTCCATCTGAACAAAAGACTTATCGTTAGCTTTATCCTTAATTTGCGCTGACATATTACCCATACCCGGCATTTTATCCATCATCGACGTCATACCGCCCATGTTACGCATTTGTTCCAGTTGCTCTTTGAAGTCTTGTAAGTCAAAGCCTTTGCCTTTTTGTACTTTTTGCGCTAGTTTTTGAGCCTTATTTTTATCAACTTTGCGTTCAACTTCTTCAATCAGGCTAAGAACATCCCCCATACCCAATATTCGTGAGGCGATACGTTCTGGGTGGAAGGCTTCTAATGCATCAAGTTTTTCGCCCATACCCATGAATTTGATGGGTTTTCCTGTAATGTGCCTTACTGATAAAGCGGCTCCTCCTCGAGCATCACCGTCGGCTTTTGTTAAAATCACACCTGTTAGAGGTAATGCGTCGTTAAAGGCTTTGGCAGTATTGGCAGCATCTTGGCCGGTCATGGCGTCGACAACAAACAATGTTTCAATGGGGTTTATGGCTTTGTGTAATGCTTGAACTTCTCCCATCATTTCGCCATCGACATGTAATCGACCAGCGGTATCTACTAGTAGCACATCGAAGAAATGTTTACGGGCGAAATCTATTGCTGCATTAGCAATATCAATAGGCTTTTGAGCCTCTGACGACGGAAAAAACTCAACATCAACTTCTTTGGCCAATGTTTCCAGTTGTTTAATTGCAGCAGGACGATATACGTCGACACTTACAACCAGTACCTTTTTCTTTTCACGCTGTTTTAATAACGCGGCTAACTTGCCCACAGTGGTGGTTTTACCTGCCCCTTGAAGACCCGCCAATAATACAACGGCAGGCGGCTGTGCCGCTAAATTTAGTGATTCGTTAACTTGCCCCATTACTGACTCTAGTTCAGATTGGACTATTTTGATAAATACTTGGCCAGGGTTAAGACTCTTGCTAACTTCGGTGCCTACAGCCCGCTCTTTTACTTGGCCAATAAAATCTCTAACTACAGGTAGAGCAACATCAGCTTCAAGCAAAGCCATACGGACTTCTCGTAAAGTATCTTTGATATTATCTTCGGTGAGTCGTCCTTTTCCGCTGATATTTTTAAGAGTTTTGCCTAATCGTTCGGAAAGATTTTCAAACATATACTGTGCTACCTGCAGTTTTCTGTGGGCCTACTATATAGAAAAAGCAAGCAGATAAGAATGCTCAGACGCATATCTACTTAGAGATTTTATCAGTTAATGCCTAAAACTCAGTTGAGCTATGTTATGTACCAAGTATTAGTGTTATTTTTGTGATTAACTATGGCGGTTCAGTTCACGGAAAATTTAGTAAACAAAATGTTTATCTCAACTCTTTTCAATATCGTTCTAAGATCTCTGTCATGATGATGTATGTTATTTGTTTTGCTTTTTATACGCTGGCATCAAGCATCATTGGCACTGGTATGTTTCAAGAAAAAGGGCCTAATAAACTCGCAGCCTTAATTAGTGTTGTGGTGGCGATGGCCTTACACATTGCTATTTTAAGAAGCGGTATACTTATTGAGCCTAAACTGGGACAAAATATGAGTTTGCTAAACGTAGCATCATTGGTGGGATGGCTAATCAGCGTTACTATGCTGCTGGCGTCGTTTAGATTACCCAACACAATTTTGTTACCTGTAGTGTACAGTTTTACGGGTCTGACAGTCCTGCTGAGTGGCTTGATACCAAGTGCTCATGTCATGCAAATCAATGTGCAGCCAAATTTATTAATCCATATAAGCTTGGCATTGTTTGCTTATGCATGTCTGGCTATAGCTTCTTTGTATGCTATTCAGTTGTCTTATATCAATTTTCGCCTTAAAGAAAAAAACGCATCGCTTCTACATTCATCCCTGCCGCCTTTAATGGCTGTGGAAAATATTCTTTTTAAATTATTGCTGGTAGGTACTGTTTTATTAACATTATCATTAGTTAGTGGATTTATGTTTTTAGATAACATGTTTGCCAAAGAACAGTCTCATAAAACCGCGTTGTCCCTTTTATCATGGGGGCTGTATAGTATTATTTTGATTGGTCACTCTATCTTTGGATGGCGTGGAAAACTGGTAATATGGTCCACTATTGTTAGCGGAGTATTACTCACTCTAGCCTATTTTGGCAGCCGCTTTGTTAGGGAAGTCATACTTAACGCTTGAATAGCATCTAAATTGCCCTTAAAGTGCAATCATATACTTACCAAAGGATTTCCATAGTTGGAAGACATCACCACCAGTAGTTTATTCATAATTCTCGGTGTTTTGATTTTACTCTCTGCATACTTTTCAAGTTCGGAAACTGGCATGATGTCGATTAATCGATATCGCCTTAAACATCTTGAAAACGAAGGACATAAAGGCGCTCTGAGAGTACAAAAACTATTACAACGTCCAGATAGGCTAATTGGGTTAATTTTAATAGGTAACAATCTTGTCAATATTGCAGCCTCTTCAATAGCGACTATAATTTGTATGCGTTTGTTCGGGCATTTGGGACTTGGTGTGGCAACTGCCATAACGACACTTTCTTTAACCTTAGTCATTTTAATTTTTGCCGAAGTCACGCCAAAAACACTCGCTGCTTTATATCCAGAGAAAATATCCTTCCCTAGCTCATTAATATTATTGCCGCTACTTACTTTACTTTACCCATTTGTCTATTTAGTCAATGGAATATGTAACGGTTTATTAGCGCTTATGCGTGTTCGGCCTGCCGGTGGTGGTGGTGACGATAGTAATAGTCTAAGCCGCGAAGAACTGCGCACCGTTGTGCATGAAGCAGGCGCCATGATCCCAAAAAAACATCAAGATATGTTGGTGGGTATTTTAGACCTCGAAAAAGTGACTGCAGAAGACATCATGGTGCCTCGCAGTGACATTATGGCTATTGATATAAATGACGAATGGAAAGACATTCAAAAACAACTGGTAAATGCACAACATACAAGAGTACTAGTATATCGAGATAGTATTGATGATGCAGTTGGTTTTGTTCATGTTCGTGATGCTTTAAGATTGTTGTCAAAAGATCAATTTACTAAGGCCAGTTTGTTACGTGCAGTGCGTGAAATTTATTTTACGCCTGAGTCCACTCCTCTACATACTCTAATGTATAAGTTTCAAGCAGCTAAAGAACGTATTGGTCTGGTGGTCGATGAGTATGGCGACATTCAAGGTTTAGTTACTTTAGAAGATATATTAGAAGAAATTATTGGTGATTTTACCACCAGCTTTTTGCCTGATCATAGTAAAGAAGCAAACTTGCAACAAGATGGTAGCGTTTTACTAGATGGTAGCGTCAATATACGTGAGCTTAATAAAGAATTGGATTGGCAATTTCCTACTGAAGGTCCTAAAACTTTAAACGGATTGATTCTTGAGTATTTAGAAGATATTCCAGAAGCAAATATCAGTTTGCGCCTTGCCGGTTATCCAATCGAAGTATTAGAAATGAAAGACAACATGGTAAAGACTGTGCGGGTGATACCTGAATTCTATCGTGATGAGGAAATGAATTCTTCGGAATAGTTGTTGATTTTTTAAAAACTCTACCTTTTCGTTCAAATTTGATAGGCGATGATATATGCCCTGTAGCTCATCATCATGAGCCAGTTGCGATTGAATCACATGGTATTCCAACGCCTGTTGCAATACAGTTGGAAAAGCTTTTCTTTTCATCATTAAGATATCGGCTCATACCCGGGATTTCTTAAGTCTAATTGATTTATATATCAGCATATTTAAACAGGGTGATAGATACTCTCTATTTTGCCTGCACCAACAACCAGATTATAATCAACAATCACAATACTGGAGGTATCAAACAACATAGATTGT
>JAWUXU010000078.1:0-13488 GCA_034111145.1 Paraglaciecola sp. | reverse complement strand
ATTAAATATGCATATAAAACAGCAGGTTAATATAAGCTCCTAAAAACTAAAAATAGACAACTTTATTACAATCCATTTACAATGACTATTCAAACCTAACATTCTCATGTTCTAATTTAGGCGCAGCAAGGCACAAATTAGAATCTAAATTCTGCTGCATAAACACACATATTTGGGCAAATAATGAACCTATTAAAAGGTAAGTAAGGGTTTATTTATTGGCCAAAAGGTAGATTGACTAGAGGAAAAACCACAGCCAATCGTCTATCAACCACAGCCATGTAAAAAAAATGTAAATTAAGCTATATAGACATTTAACATGGTGTAAACGTTTTGTTTTTAAGTTAATGCTAAAACACACACATAGGCACACTAAGATGATAAAAACACACAAAAAATTTAAAAAATCGTTACTAACACAATCGATCGGACTCATGCTTGGCACAGTAATAGTATTACCTGCTGTGGCACAAGAAATAGACAATACCGAAGTCATTCAAGTTAAGGGTGTTCGAGGCAGCTTGTCTGCATCAATGGATATTAAACGCCAATCATCAGGTGTGGTTGACGCGATTTCTGCGGTAGATATGGGTAAATTCCCTGATACTAACCTAGCAGAGTCTTTACAACGTATTACTGGTGTATCTATTAACCGTGTTAACGGTGAAGGTTCTGAAGTAACCGTTCGTGGATTTGGTGGTAACTTTAACCTGATTACCCTAAACGGTCGTCAAATGCCGGCAGCTAACGTATCCACTATTACCGGTAACCCGAATGATAAAGGTTCTTCAGGTACCAGTCGTTCATTTGATTTTTCAAATATCGCATCTGAAGGTGTGAGTGGTATCGAAGTGTACAAAACAGGTCAAGCAGCTACCCCATCAGGCGGTATAGGTGCCACCATAAATATTAATACTCTTAAACCTTTAGCTGCTGGTAAAAATCGTGCTTCTGTTGGTGTTAGAGCGGTCAAAGATGAAGGTGGTAATGGTGTTACGCCAGAAGTAAGTGGTGTGACAAATTGGGTTAATGATGACGCAGATTTTGGTATATCATTATTTGGTTCGTTTCAGGAGCGTGACTCTGGCAGCCGCCATGCAAGTGTTGAACAGTTTCAGTTAAGAGAATGGGCTGCAGGCGATCTAGAAAATTTCACTGCTCCTGGCGTTCAGGTTATCAACCCACCCACTATTGGGCAAATCGTTGCTATTCCTAGTAACATTGGTTTAGGTACTAACCAAGACGTACGAGAACGTACAAACGCCATGATGACGGTGCAATTTGCACCAATGGAAAATTTAACCTTAACGGCCGATGCCACTTATGCAAAAAATGAGCAGACCTCTCGATCATTAATTGATGGTGTATGGTTTTCACAACAATTCAACAGTGTAGAATTCGATGGTAACCCAGTTGTATCTACTCCTGTTAAGTTTTCCGAGGACATCGATGGTGGTAAAGATTTCTTCTTCCAAAACCTCGCATTAGCCACAAAAGATGAATTGAAATCTTTTGGTTTCAACGCCGACTTTTGGGTCAATGATTCGTTAAATTTGAGGTTTGATGCTGCAACATCAAATGCTAAAAGTGGTGGCAATGGGCCGTTAGGTAATAACTCTATCCGCTTTAACTTGGCGGGTTCGAATGCAGGTTGGCAAGCGGCTGATTTTACTACCGCTATTCCTCAAGCAAGCATAGTGATCGATGATATATTAAAAGGTAATAATAACGGTATCTTCGATAAGCCTGATATCGGCTCTCAGGTCACTCAGACTGACAGGTCTAATCAAGAAAGTGATGTTGACCAATTACGTTTCGAAGGTACATGGGCGAATGATGACATTACGGTAGATTTTGGTGTAGGTTATCTGCAAACAGAAATGCGCCAAACACGTGAGTCTACCAGCGAAGCATTAGGTGGATGGGGTGTAGGTTTTCCAGGCGATATACCAGAAGGTTTATTTGAGCAAAGCTGCACAGCTTGCGCATTTCAAGACCATGATATTGTTGGTGTAGAAGGTGCAGACGCCATTGCATTGCCAACTGGTTCAGCAACCATCGCTCTGGGTAGTGTTTCATTTGGTGGTGATCCAGTCGAATTGTTAAGAGAAATTGGTCCTCTATACGGATTAACGCTTGAAACTCTGCCCGTCAATGGATTTGATGACAATCTTATTGAAGAAGATATTTTATCCGCTTATGTGCAAGTCAATATGGATTATGAAATTGGTGACATGCCTTTAAACATAAACGCTGGTCTGCGTTATGAGAAAACTGATGTCACGTCAACCTCTAATCAAATTGTGCCGCTACAAATAATTTGGGAATCTGATAACGACTTTTTAGTTCAGCCTAGTGCTAACTCGCAAGGTTTAGTAGCAGAACATGATTACACTAACCTGTTACCTAGTATTGATTTGACCTTGGATGTGTCTGACGAAATTAAGGCGCGTGTTTCTTTCAGTAAAACCTTAGCTCGCCCTGCATATAATCAGTTGTTTAATTCAACAACTGTATCAGCACCTGGTCGTCCTACCTCATTAGGTGGTCTAGCAAGTGGTAATTCTGGCAATGCAAGATTGGATCCTCTTGAATCTACTAATGTCGACTTGTCTTTAGAATATTATTACAGTGACTCAAGCGTCATTTCAATTGGTTATTATAGAAAAGATGTTGAAAATTTTGTGGGTATTGCTCAAGCTTCCGAATCATTGTTTGGTTTATTAGATGCCTCTTCAAATCAACCAGGGACCTTAGCCGCGCAGGCAGCAGATGAGTTGGCTACCTTAGGTTTTGATAACAACGAACGTAACTTGTTCACTATGACCGCTATTTTGCAAAACCCGGGTACTTACCCTGGTGGAGCGTCAGAGTTTGATGGCTCACAATCTTTTGCGGATTCGGTATTTGGTGCATTTAATGTTTCCCCACAGGCTGGCGATCCATTATTTGACTTCCAGGTAACGCGTCCTGTTAATAATAATAGTGCGGTAATCGATGGATTTGAATTTGCATGGCAGCACTTCTTTGGAGAGAGCGGCTTTGGCTATCAAGCTAACTACACTACCGTTAATGGCGACATTGGTTATGATGTGGGTGGTGCAATAAGCGTAGACCAATTTGCATTAGAAGGTTTGAGTGACACCGCTAACTTAGTGTTAATTTACGAAAAAGACGGGCTTTCAACACGTATTGCTTATAACTGGCGTGATGAGTTCTTGAGTCAAGTAAACCGTGGTGCGGGTAACCGTAACCCACTATTTATAGACTCATTCGAGCAACTAGATATTAACGTAAGTTATGAAGTGAACGACGATATGTCAGTTAGTTTGGATATTATTAACTTAACTGAAGAAGGACAGCGTCAATTTGGTCGTAGTCGTAATAATGTGTTCTTTGTTCAAGAAGCAGATAGACGTTTTGTATTAAGCGCAAATTACAACTTCTAATTTATTAAGAACTGCCGGTTCGGATTTCTCGGATCACAACCCCCTGAATAGATTTTCTGTTCGGGGGAATTATCCCCTTAATTATTTTGGAAATAAATCACCTACTCAACGATGATTTGTTAGCCATTGCGAGGTCATACGCAGCAAGTTAGTATGGACTCAATCAAGCATTTTAATTTGATTTTTTCACCTTTTCACCTTTTCACCTAACCAGTAAAGCGAAGTATGTCCATGAGCAAGGCAACAGTCTTAAACAATGTTGATCATAAAGACCTGAAGGTTGATACTCGACCCAGCCTTTATAAAAACGAACACGTAAACCGTTCGATGATATATGTCACCGAGATCGGTGAATTACATAAAGAATTCCCGTTGATTTTTTACAAAGACCCTGACCAAGATCCTGATAGGGGAAAGCTACAATTACACGCCATTCTTGGACTTGAAAAAGACGAAAACCTATTTATTGGAGAAGGCGGCTGGACTAGCCGATTTGTTCCAGCACTGTTGGCCAGAGGCCCATTCAGTTTAGGCTATAAAAAAGCGGAAAATGCTGATGATAATCAAACCGCTCCTGTTATCTGTATCAATACCGAAGACCCTCGTGTTAACACCGAGCAAGGAGAGGACGTTTTTCTGCAATTTGGTGGCGAAGCGCCATATCTTAGTTATGTAAAAAAAGCGTTACAGACCATTGAAAACGGCATAAATTTTGATAAAACTCTTTATTCGCTGGTACAAGAATTCGACCTGTTGGAACCTGTGTCTATCCAAATTAAGTTGAGTAATATACAAGAAGTCAATTTCAGCGATTATTATGCCGTTAACCAAGAAAAGTTGGCGCAATTGGATGGCGAGAGTTTAGCTAAGTTAAATCAATATGGAGTACTCAGTTTGTTATATTTTGTGCTTTCTTCAATGGGAAACTTTCAACAACTTACCGAGCTTAAAAATGCAAAATCGGCTATGTTCTGATCTGTGTATAATAGAGGGTTGCAGATATGACAGCACCAATAAACCAAGTAAAAGTTTTGCACGGAATAACACCACAATGTATTCCCTATGACGAGCTATTTGCTGCAAACCAGCCCGTTTTGTTAAAGGGGTTGGTAAAAGATTGGCCGTTAGTAAAAACCGCTCAAAATACCCCACAACACGTTATGTCGCAGCTAGAGAAAAATTATAGCGGACGACCCATGTTGGTGTATAAAGGATTGCCACAAATAAAGGCAAGATTTGGTTATAACGAAGCCTGTACTGGATTTAACTTTGACACCCAACGCTCGACTATACCCCAAGTATTCAACACAATACGTGAGCAACTAAGTCAAGATGAACACGAGTATTTGTATATTAATTCACTCAAATTTGACGATGGTTTCCCTGCGTTAAGTTCAGCGCACCAGTTAAGTTTTGAGCATGAGGAGTTTGAGAATAATGTCCCGGTTGCTAAAATTTGGTTAGGAACAGAATCTATTGCTGCTGCACATTTTGATCAACCTAAAAACATTGCATGTTGTGTATTAGGAAAACGCCGTTTTACCCTCTTTGCTCCTGAGCAAATTCATAATTTATATCCTGGGCCACTGACGCCAACTCCCGGCGGTCAAGTTATTACAATGGCCGACTTAAATGAACCAGACTTTGAACGCTTCCCTAGGCTGCAACAGGCACTGGATAGTGCATATATTGTTGAGCTTGAACCGGGTGATGCCTTGTATTATCCAAATATGTGGTGGCACCAAGTGCAAGCCTATGATCGATTCAATGTCATGGTGAACTTTTGGTGGATGACGGCCCAACCGCATATGGGTAATCCTATGGATTTGTTAATGCACGGCATGATGAATCTGCGAGACCGGCCAGCAACAGAAAAAGAGGCTTGGAAAGTGATGTTCGACTACTACATTTTTGGCGATCCAGAAACTGTGAGGGAACACCTACCACCTTTAAGTCACGGTACATTCGCTGCAATGGACGAGCTATTAGCAAGGCGCCTTCGCGCCATGTTACTCAACAACCTCAACCGCTAAGAAGAGATAAGTAACCATTATGAAAACAAAGACTAAAGTGGTGATAGCGGGTGGAGGCACATCCGGCTGGCTAACAGCATATAGTTTGAATAATCGTCTGGGCGGATTATTAGATATTACACTTGTGGAGTCTGATCAGATTGGCACAGTGGGAGTGGGAGAAGCTACCCTTCCTACTATGCGAACTTTTCATCGCTTGGTGGGTATCGATGAGCAAGAGTTTATGTCAGCCACCCAAGCAACGTTTAAGTTGGGTATCATGTTTGACAACTGGGGCCAGCAAGATGATAGCTATATCCATTCTTTCGGTGAGATTGGTCAACGCTCATGGATGGCAGAGTTTCACGAATTTTGGATGGAAGCAAAAGCACAGGGTTTTGGTGGCAGCTTAGAAGATTATTGTCTTGAGCTTAAAGCAGCTAAAGCCAATAAATTTACTACTCAGGTAGGAAAAAAACCGGTTAATTTTGCTTATCATTTAAACGCCACGGCATATGCTACTTATTTGCGTAATAAAAGTGAAAAAGACGGTGTCAAACGTGTAGAAGGTCGAATTACCCAAGTACAAAACGACCAAACAGGTAATATCTCATCACTTATATTAGAAGGCGGTGAACAAGTGCTTGGCGATGTGTTTATCGATTGCACTGGATTTCGAGGACTGCTAATTGGTGATAATTTAGACGTTGGGTATGAAGATTGGAGTCACTGGCTTGCAGCCGATAGTGCGATTGCAGTACAAACTCAGGCAGTAGAAGCACCTCGACCTTACACCCGAGCCATTGCTCATTCAGCGGGTTGGCAATGGCGTATTCCCCTTCAAAACAGAGTCGGTAATGGCATTGTTTATAGCAGTCAATTCTTGTCTGATGATAAAGCTCGCGAAACCTTATTGGCTAATCTGACAGGCGAAACTATTACCGAACCACGACAACTTCGATTTAAAACGGGTAGGCGTAAAAAAGCATGGCATAACAACTGTATTGCTATTGGGCTGTCCAGCGGATTTTTAGAACCATTAGAATCAACCAGTATTCATCTTGTGACCACAGCAATACTTCGACTAATGAAGTTATTTCCTTTTGGCGGCAATACTCGCTTGTTGGCAGAACAATTTAATCGCGAGGCCCAGCGAGAACTTGAGACTGTGCGTGATTTTGTTATTTTGCATTATCAACTGACTCAACGCAGTGACAGTGCATTTTGGGATCATTACCGCACTATGGACATTCCGGATTCTCTTGCCCACCGCATGGCAATGTTCCGTGAAAATGGTTATGCATGGCCTGACGATGTGGCTTTGTTTCGGGTCGATTCATGGGTACAAGTCATGATGGGACAGGGGTTGATGCCTAAACAACATCATGGGGCAGGTCGCGTTTTGCCGTCAGATGGATTGAAGCAGCAAATGATGGCCCTTAGAAAAATGATAGATAACTCCGTTTTGCAAATGCCAGAGCATGCAGATTTTATTAAAAGCTACTGCCCCGCTCATAATTTATAATTTATTAAAGTAAGTTGTTTAGTCAGTGCGTTATTAAAGAGAAAGCGTTAAATGAAGACACAAGTAGTCATTGTTGGAGGCGGCACAGCAGGTTGGTTAACGGCTGGTATTATTGCGGCTAAACATTGCACAGCAAACACCTTAAATACCTTGCCCCTGTCAACCCAACAAACCGACGTTATTTTGGTAGAGTCACCTGACGTTAAAAATTTGGGTGTCGGTGAAGGAACTTGGCCCACCATGCGCGATACACTGCGCCAAATAGGCATATCCGAACATACATTTCTTTCTTGTTGCGATGCCAGTTTTAAGCAGGCGTCTAAATTTGTCGGTTGGTCGGAGGGGGGAAATGAGCATTACTACCACCCGTTCATGGCACCTGCAGGTTATGGATCAGTCAGTCTTGCCCAATACTGGTCAGCCACACAGATAGACATTGATTTTGAAAGTTGGGCTTGTGCACAAGGTACTATCTGCAAACAAAATTTAGCACCTAAAACAGCAAAAATGTCTGAATACGCTTTTGCTTTAAACTATGGCTACCACTTAAATGCAGGCAAATTTGTAAAAATGCTGCACCAACATTGTGTTGAAAAGCTTGGGGTAAAATACATTCAAGGGCATGTAGAACACGTACTTTCTGCAGAGAGTGGGGATATCTCTGAGATTGTATTGGTTGGGGGCGAACACATTGAAGGTGATTTATTTATAGATTGCAGCGGGTTTGCTGGCATATTAATTGATAAACATTATCACATCCCATTTAAATCAAAGCAGCATATTCTGTTTAATGATACAGCATTGGCCTTGCAGGTGGAGCATGCTTCTGATGACGTACCGATAGCATCGTGTACAGTGGCAACCGCACAAAAAAGTGGTTGGATTTGGGACATCTCGCTGCAAAATAGACGAGGAATTGGGCATGTGTTTTCTAGTGCCTTTACTAATATAGAGCAAGCGGAAGATGCGTTACTTAGTTACGTGCAAAATGATCCCTTTCTTGCTTCACAGCAATTAAGTCCTCGCAAAATCAAATTTACTCCGGGTCATAGAGAAACCTTCTGGCATAAAAACTGTGTTGCCATTGGTGTTTCGGCGGGTTTTGTCGAGCCTTTAGAAGCCACTGCTTTGGTATTGATTGAAAAGTCAGCAGAATGGATCAGTCAACAGCTTCCGCGAGATCGAAGCGCAATGACGATACTGGCAAAAAGATTTAACCTTGTTACGCATCAACGATGGCAGGAAATTATTGATTTTTTGAAATTGCACTACGTACTGAGCAATCGCACAGACAGTGAATATTGGCGGGAACATCAACAAAAAGACTCCATTCCGGAAAGTTTGCAAGAGGCCCTGACCTTATGGCGTACACAGGCGCCGGGTTTGTATGAAAGCAATCAACGTTTCGAACTGTTTTCCTCGGCCAGTAAACAATATGTACTCTATGGTATGAGCCTTAACGGGGAGCAAACACACAATGCTGCTATACATCAAAAAGAAGCCTCCCTTATAAAACGCCTGCGTAATGAAACCCTGCATACGACGGAAAAGTTGCTGAGTGCCTTACCCACTAATCGGCAATTTTTGAGCAGAATAATGGAAAATAAACACTGAAGAAGTGCAAAAGGTATGGGCCAAGTTAGTTAGATACTTCCAGTGGGTGCGGATCCCATTCTGGCATGGTAGGTCAATCAGCGGATAGTAAATACCGGGCAGGCGGGAGTTATCCCAAATGTTAAGCTCTAAAATTCGACTTCTGGGAAATTGGGTATTCAATGAGTAAAGACGATCTTTCAAAACTCGAGATTGATGGAAATGCAAAACTTCAGTATCTACGAATAGGTGATGAAGCAGAGCCGTTAGTTAAAGTTGACTCCTTCCTAAAAGGCATAAATGAGCTTAAACGCTATGCCATAACGAATAATCAATTTTCTGCATCGGATAATTTCTATCCCGGCATTCGTATGAAGGTACCGGATCCTTATGTCGTATCGTTGATTAGATTTCTTGGAAAACCGATCAGAGAGTTTTTTGAGCAGGATGTACGTAAGATTCGCTCAGCCGCATCCAGATTTTCTATTGTCACCACCCAACCATCAGAACTCGATATTTTACAGCGTTTGCCCCACTTTGATGCGCCCTCGCGATACAGTTTGGCGGCCATACACTATTTGTGCGATGCTCCAGATTCAGGCACCAAATTATATCGTCACCGCCGGACCGGTTTTGAGTTTATTGATGATGCTCGAATTAATCATTATAAGCGTACCGTGAGCGAGCAATTTGCGGATCCTGCGCGACACCCATCGGGTTATATCTGTGGTAGCAGCCCTGAATATGAAGAAATTGCTTCATTCGAAGCTGTTTATAACCGCCTTGTGATGTATCGAGGGTCTAGCCTTCATTCGGGAATTATTGGGCCTGAGTATAATTTTGACCCGAGTCCAACAACGGGGCGTTTGACGATAACTACCTTTATTGAGTTTTCCGTTTGAAGGGACCCCGTACGTCGCCCATTAAGCACTCTGAACTTGTTCTTAATCCACCGCTACCTACTGTTAGCCCAATAGCTTTGACAGCAAACTATTTGAAGTCAGTGAGACAGGGGACTTAGAACAATAGCAATAAACGATACAGCCGGATATTTAATGGATGCATGCATCTTGGCGGCGGTGCTAATCATCTTCGTTTGGACGAGTGCATAGAGGCATGTGCATTACTGCATCTTAGAATGATGATGAAGATTGATGAAGCTAACAGACTGCAATAGCAGACCTTCCAATTCGCCAGCGGCGTTTAAGGTCAGGGTAATTCGAGCCATTTCTTTACTCAACGGTTCCATGGCCGCTATTTGGCTGTTGAGTAGTTGCGGTGGCATAAAGTGATTGGGTCTGGCCTGTAAACGTTGTGCGAGGATAGTTTGGTTGGTATTTAATAAAATTCCGAGAGATTTTTGGTAGGCACTGAATATCTGTTGCCTATGTAGCTGCGTTAACCCTGAGTAGGCCAATACACAGCTTTTTCCTTGTACCTCATATGCACTGAGTTGCTTACAGATACGTGCAATCCAGGGCGCACGTTGTGGGTTGGTAAGCGGAATGCCTTGTGACATTTGGTTAATAGCCTCTGCACTATGTAAAGAGTCCGCATCTATTAACGTAATATCAAAACAGTTTGCAATTTCATTAGCAAGTGTTGACTTCCCTGTGCCCGACACTCCCATTACCACCACCAATAACGGTGATGTTTTATGATAAATATTGCTTGTTGATAACGACATTGTAAGACCTTGTTAAACAAATGTTAGCGCAACCATGAATTGCACTAAATACCATAGAAAAAAACATATAAATGATACTTTATGGTCGTAGCCTTCATTGCAAATGAAATAATTGCAACAAGTAATATTATTCCATATGATGGTTGCGCTATCAATTGAGCATTGATATTTAGCCGCGTCATTTAAATGAGTGCATTTCTTACCAAGAAACTACAAGGTACCTTATGCAAGATATTTTACAGGCTCCGAATCCGTTATTTTTGCTTGGTGTCGCTGCGTTATCTATTGTTGCGCTACTTTTACTCATCATAAAATTACGAGTTCATGCCTTTATCGCGTTGGTATTGGTAAGTTTTGCCACTGCTATTATTACCGGTATTCCCAGTGAAAAGGTTGTGCCAACATTAATAAGTGGTTTTGGTGGCACGCTTGCCTCTGTGGCTTTGTTGGTTGGGCTTGGAACTATGATAGGTAAACTATTAGAAGTCTCGGGTGGTGCGCAGGTTCTGGCAGATAAATTGATAGGAAAATTTGGTGCAAAAAAAGCGCCATTGGCTCTCGGCGTGGCCTCAATGATATTTGGATTTCCGATATTTTTTGATGCCGGTTTGATAGTCATGATGCCAATAATTTTGAGTGTTGCTAAACGATTCGGTGGTTCTTTACTCATTTATGCATTACCCGCTGCGGGCGCATTTGCGGTTATGCACGCTTTTGTACCACCTCACCCTGGCCCGGTTGCCGCTGCCGGCTTTCTGGGGGCAGATATTGGTTTATTATTATTGGTGGGATTAATTGTTGCTATGCCAGCATGGTATATTGGCTCTTATTTGTTTGGCGTATATTCCGGGAAAAAATTTGTCATTCCCCTGTCGAAACTACTTTATAACACTGAGTCGGAGCCAAAACCTTCCAAACTCCCTAAGTTTGCCACAGTCATGTCATTACTCCTGTTGCCCATGTTGCTAATCTTTCTGGATACCGGCCTCTACACACTAACTGCCGCTGGCATCATCGATGGGTCGAACCCACTTATTAGCACTTTGAGAATGATTGGTAAAGCTCCCATCGCGTTACTTATAACGCTGGTGGTTTGTTTGTTTGTCTTTGCAAAAGACTACGGGATGAAAGAATTAGAAAAACTGTGCAGTGAATCTCTTGCACCAATATGTGGTGTTATTTTGATTACCGGTGCAGGTGGCATGTATGGTGGCGTATTACGTTCTAGTGGAATTGGAGATGCCCTTGCCGAATTGCTTACCGATACAGGCATGCCTGTTATTGTGGCTGCCTTTGTCATTTCTACTTGTCTTCGTGTTGCCCAAGGGTCAGCAACTGTAGCGCTTACTACCACCGCAGCACTTATATCACCTATGGTGGCTGCTACTGTAGGTTTGTCAGCGTTTGATCTTTGTTTCATTGTTATTGCTATTGCAAGTGGTTCAACCGTGTTGTCTCATTTCAACGATTCCGGATTTTGGCTAGTTAGCCGCTTACTTGGAATGGACGAAAAAACCACTTTAAGAACATGGACTGTTATGGAAACGATATTGGGATGTATCGCCTTTTTAATTGTTTTGGTGTTAAGTTTGGTATTTTAGTCGTTTAGCAATATACCCAAGTGACTTTAAAATGCTAGTTCAGGAGTACTGAGCAATTCATGAATAAGACGCATTTTTTTAATGATGATTGCGACTTAAAATTGTTAAATATATCCGTTAATAGCAGGTTTTTTGCCCGGATGGGCACGTATTAGATTATAGCACTAGGTAATTCTTTTAGAGGAAACATGTCTAAAAATAAAGCAATAGAAACAATTAAATCAACAAGTAAAGATACAATTACATTAAAATCTGTCGCTAAAAAAGCTGCCGTGAGCCCAATCACTGTATCTAGAGTGGTTAACGGTTATGCGGGTGTTAGTGATGAGATCCGTAAAAAAGTCGAAGCCGCCATTAGCGAGCTTGGTTACATACCCAATCGTTCGGCTAGTGTGCTGGCATCATCAAGGTCAAAGTTAATTGGTGTGCTTATTCCATCGTTGTCGAACGTGGTATTTAACGACCTATTAAGTGGCATTTATGACATTGCGGTTCCTGCTAATTATCAAGTGCTATTGTCTAATACACATTACTCACCGATTGAAGAAGAACGAGCCATTAGAATCCTATTAGGGCAATCTCCTGAAGGGCTAATTATTACAGGTGGCGAACAAACCGATGCAGCAAAAGCAATGTTAACAGCGACTGGCGTACCTGTAGTGCAAATAATGGATAAAGTAGACACGCCAATAGATATTAATGTTGGGTTTTCACATTACGAAGCAGGAGCTGCGGTTGCTCAGTTATTACTTGCAAAGTCATACATTAAAATTGGATTTATTGGCGCAAGAATGGATCCCAGAACCTGTGACCGGCTTGCTGGTTTTAAGTCTGCTTTAACAGCGGTTAACTGCTTAGACTCGAAACGAATCATAACAAGCCTACAACCTTCTTCTGTTGCTATGGGTGTCACTTTATTTAGAGAGTTAATAGCCATAACTAAAGGTGACTGTGACGCCGTATTCTGCTGTAACGACGACTTAGCGTTAGGTGTTTTACATGAATGTAAAAAAATGCATATTAACGTGCCAGACACGTTCGGTGTCTGTGGTTTTAACGACATTGAAATGGCAGCCTACGCAGAGCCATCGCTGTCGAGTGTTAAAGTGAATCGCTATCAAATGGGCAAGCGAGCCATGGAGTTGATCCTTGAACGATTGCAAATCACTGATCTTGTTGGCGAAAAGGCAAAACAGCCACCTGACATACAAAAAAGTTCCACACCTACTTATATCAATACTGGCTTTGAAGTTATCTGTCGTAAGTCGACAAGATAGGCTCAAAACATGTCACTTTTGGCTTCTAAAGGAAAACTATGAACATCAGACAGGCTACACAAAACGATATTGAAGACATCGCCAAAATTTATATGAGCTGTTTTCCAAATGAACGAGATCATATACTGTGGGTTAAGTCATCACTGTGTTCATTTCCCCGCGCTGTTTATTATGTAATTGAACATCAGGGCATGATTGCCGGTTATATCTTGTGGTGTGTGAAAAACGGGTTTAGAGATTTAACCATCGCTGAACTCGAACAAATAGCCGTTGACCCTGAATATAGTGGTGGCGGATTAGGAAGAAAACTGATCGAAGATTCGTTTGAGCAATTCAAAAAACAT
>JAWUXU010000077.1:0-45115 GCA_034111145.1 Paraglaciecola sp. | reverse complement strand
TATTTTCAATAAAGGCTTTAATAATAACTTCATAAAAACAGACAAAACGTAAAGACAACGTAAACTTAGTGTAAAGTTTTGTAAGGGATAGTTGATGTAGTAGATTTTAACCTAAATCGCTTTTCTAAGGAGTTATAACATGTTGATGTTATGGGTTTTTTGTTTCTATTTTCGTCAAACTTTATAACGTTAAGGGTACAAAGTGGGGTATCGATAATACCTCTCATATACTTAGCTCCATAAAACAAAGTGATACTTTATCTATGGGCGGCATATAACGCCTTAAGTTGCGTGATCATATCAATTAAATGAAGCCATAAAAGTAATCTACGGGCTTTTACTTTCATTGTTCTCTTTTAGTTAAACTTGAGTTATGCGCACATAGTGCGCATAATATATTCATTAGATGGTTAGGAGTTAATTATGAATATTACTTTAGGCAAAGAATTCGAAAGAAGAATCACAGAGAAAGTATCTGATGGCTTATATACCACAGCAAGTGAAGTGATCCGTGATGGCTTGAGATTGTTGTTTGAAAAAGACGCGGCTAAAAATCAACAGCTCGAAATATTACGCGAAGAAGTAGCTAAAGGTTTTGAACAGTTAGCTGCTGGCGAATCATCAAAGCACAGCGTAATGGATATATTTGAACAAGCCTCCCTTGCAGTAGATATTAAGTCTACAAGTAAGCGTGCCAATGTCGAACTATAGGTTATCTCCTTTAGCCGAAGAGGATTTATTCAAAATAGGACTTAACAAAGACATCCAGAATAGCACAGTTGTTTAAGCCAGCAAATCTCACCATGTTTGAGTGGTGAAACGGGTGGTTATGAGGTACAAAGCGAACGTAATCTTCTCAATAACGCTCTGATTAAGTTACGATTTGACTGGACTAGGTGGCTTACTGAATTTTCAGATGTAATTAGGTACCATCGGTCGATGGTGGATATGGTGGCATGTTAGTTTGGGACGGATAGCTTATCTTAAGCGCGTTTGAGTAAGACTTTCGCCTTGCCCATGCCTCTTAACCGTTGGTGATGAGTATGGCGTTTAAAGGCATTCATCATCAACTCAGCACCGGCGGCATAACAAAAATATTTTTCAAACTCAGTGGTCAAGGTTAACCACTGCTGTGTATCTAATCCTAAGCGTTCTAAAATCGGGCTTTGACTCCTATCAATATACCCGGTTTTATTTTCTCGAATACAGCGGCCTGTCGTATCTACTAGCTCACAGTAGTCTTTTAATGAATAGGCAATGCCAGTAGGCATATTTTGACGAGGGTTACCCACAAAAGCCATCAAAGTTTCGGGTTGCCGCAGGTTGTTTTGTACTGCGTTTTAAATTCAGGGGTCAGGTTGATTAGCGCAACTAAGTAGTAAAGCTGAGGCCAGAGTAAGGATACAGATTAAAGGTTAAGGGAGGTCTTTGATCGTCCTAAATCAGAGACCCCATGTGATATTCTGTGATTGTGATTTGTGTCACCATTTGATTTGCTTTTGGTGTCACCAAGGTGACCATTTTCTGCTCGCATAATCCGCATTAATATTGCCCTTAGTGCGCTTTTGTCCTTTTAAAAATCATTAAATCCCTTCAAACTCTAATTCTTTTGGTATACGTACCGCTTGGCTGTTTCCATTGATGAACAATGATGCTGTTGCCATCTTGAAATACCTTTGTATATGTGTATATGTGTATATGTGTATATGTGTATATGTGTATATGTGTATATAAATCATAGAGTTAATGATGTCTATGTCAAGGGTAGGTAGTCTATTTGGGGTACTAGCGTTTTGTTAAACATGCTGTAACCGTTATCAAAACTTCCAACTAATTATAAAGACACATCGTAAGACGCTGTTAATTTCGCTTGATAAGGCGTGATACTTTGCCGCTGTTCAATCTAAGGCTATTTTGAATAAAGGCAGCTATTGCCGCACTTTGTTGCCAGCGGACTTGTTTTTACCGGCTCACTAATAATTGACCCAGTGACACTAAAATCGTTAAGCTAGAGTTTCTTTAATAAATGGGTGAAAATCGTTGCTTAAATATTTAGTCGTTGTTAGCGTGATATTAGCATTCGTTGGTTGTTCAACCAGCCCAACAAATGCAAAAAAAGACCATGCCAGCATCCATGTTGCTGACGCTACCCTTATTACACTTTCCCATGTTAAAGCCTATTTATTAATAGGCAACGTCAAACAAGCCCAAAAGACTTTCGACACTATTGACACTATTGACACTATTGACACTATTGACTCTATCGATAATGCCCAAGCGATGCCAAATACGCTGTTAACACTCGCTGAGTTGCGAGCCGCGTCGGGCGATGCAGAGGGCGCTCAACAAGCTTTTTTACAGTCATTGGCTAATGACCAGCTCAACAAACAATCAGCACCGGTGTCACTTATCGACTATTTTTGTACAGAGAAAAAATGGCCCGCATTACAAGGTTATGCTTCAGCACTGGTTGCAAATACTCCAGAAGATAATTCTCAAAATGCCAGCCTTTCCGTGGATCATTTGAAAAATAACGCATTAACCCAAATAGGTTTGTGTTTTTTCAATGAACAACGCTTTGAGGAAGCCCAAAAATGGTTGCAACCACTTGATGTTACGCAACAGTTAGCGCCTCGAGCTTGCCTTGCACTTGCCCGGATTGCAGTTGAGCAAAAACAAGATCCAGTCGCCCAACAGTTAATTAGCCAGTATGAAGCAACAAAAACTGACATCGATGCAAAAATGTTATGGACCGCGTTTGAGGTATACCGGGCACTGAAACAGCCAGAAATAGCCAATCAAATAGGTGAATATTTATATTCATTGTTCCCAAATAATGAATATACGCGGAATTATATTCTCACAGTGAAACGTGGCGAGAGAATGATGCGTAGACAGCAACGGGCCGCAGCATTGATGCAAACAACTGACTCAACATTCGAGAAAAAACAAACGCCTTCTTCCCCAGCGTCGCCCTTTCACAAGATGCAAAAAGGTGAAACCCTTTATCAACTGTCTAAACGCTACAGTGTGACGACTGCGGAGTTGATGTCTTGGAATCCCAAATTAGTTATCGATGATATTTCAATAGGGACGAAAATACGCATACTGCCCATTCATTAAATATGCCAAGCCTTAATTAAGGCTGAGGTAAACCACTATGAAAGCGAAATTCTTGATCTGGCATTTGAATAAGTTGGGCTTCTTTTTCACCAAAAAATGTGACCCTTTCATCGATGCTAGTGGCACTGACTGTGGTGGCTAATGTTAAGTAGTCCTGAAAATGCCTTGCTTCGCTGCGCAGTAATGACACGTAGAATTTTTCAAGCTCACTATCTAAGCATGGGGCTAACTTAGCAAAACGTTCACAAGAGCGGGCTTCAATATAAGCGCCACAAATTAACGTATCACTGAGTTTAGCGGGCTCATGGGTGCGTACATGTTTCATCATGCCTCTGGCGTAACCCGATGCGGAAATATTATCGTGCGTCACCCCCCTACTCTGCATAATTTCCCACACCTGTTGAAAATGATGTAACTCTTCTTTAATCAACAACACCATTTTGCTGATCAATTCATCGCCATGTCCAAAGTTAGATTTGCTGATCAGTTTTTTTGATAAATTCACATAATCACTAAAGTCACCATTGCCAATTTTACGGTAAACAAAATCTTCATAAGGCTTTAACCAGGCTAGTAACGCATCGCTACTTTGCTGGTCCACAGCATAACGGCGTAAAAGTAACATAGCTGTTTGCGCAGCTTTGAGCTCGCAGTTAGCATGGTCCCGCAGCAAATTGGGGAGGTTTTCGGGTTTAACTGCTTCGTCAACCCAAGCTTGTGGGCTTGGGCATTGCAGGAATTGGTTGATGGGCTTAAGTAAAGTATTTACATTCAAATTTTTAATCACCTTTAAAAACCGTCAATCAACAGATCGATACCGGCTTTTATTTTATCTCTATAGAGTACAAGACTATTGTCTGAAACTAGCCTCAATTGATTTTTAGAAACCGTCGCGATATCTAACAAATCTACATAGCAAGTTTCATTGTTAATAATCACTGGGATTTGCAACCCTGAAATCAATAACTCATCTTTTTGAACCTGAACTGGAGCAACTAAGATACTGTCAACTTCATTAAACAGTGTATTGGTAAGAATAACTAATCGTTGATTGTATGCCTTAAAAACCGAAAATTGTTCAATGCTCAAGGTCGTCTTCATAACTGCCTAATTTTCATAGCTGCGCAATTTTTTCTGAAAATGTACCCTGCTCTTCAATTTTACGGTTGTGATACGCTATCGCTTGTTTGTTTTCTTGGCACCACTGTTCATATTTGGCTACTTTTACGGCTTTACTTAAGGCCTCTTCCAAAATCGCTGATGGGCTTAAATTTAGTGCTCTTGCTTCCTTCATAACAACAGCATCGACAGATGTATTACACGAAACTTTATTTGACGTAGCCATTTAAAAGCACCTTATGAATTCATACGTTGATTATGCGCATAATTCATGCGCAATCAAGTTGATATTCGTTTTTCCTAAGTTTAATTTGATAGATAGTTGCACATCTATGCTTTTAGCCCAGAGTTAACATGGTCCCACAGCAAGTTTTCAAGTTTGATTGCTTCGTCAATTTAACTTTGTGGGGTTGGGCATTGAAGGAAAGTGTTGATAGAAATGTGGTACTCGCTGATCAATGACGTCGACTACCATACTGCAACAGCAAATCATTCCACGTTTTTACCAACGGGACCATGTCGGCATTCCCTATAAGTGGGTGCAAACAAGCTCATACGCTTAGCCGTTTCCCTTTACTTAGGGGATATCCCGCCAGCCTATCTGCAAGTGCAGCTATTTGCAGACCCCTATGGCAATCTGAATAAAAATGGCCAGCAGCCTGTTTTGTGCTAGGAAATGCTGCGCCGCACAACGAGCCGTCACCATATGCTGAGCCGAAGAATGACTTTGCCGCTTGCACCAGACTAAGCCACGGGGCGAGACCTGCATTGCCCGACGGCTCTCGCCCACGCAGGCTCAGCGCTTCTTTGGGGAATGAGTACAGAGAAAAGGAGCTCGGTTACCGCCACTGTGGTATTGCCGTACCCCTCCCGGAAGCGTAACACGATCAGCGCGCCATCCTAAGGCACCTGGAAGTAGCGCATATCCGGCTGAGGACAGCCCAAGCTGGCATCGGGCCACACCACTTCTTGGCTCACCACCTCGATTTCCTCCGGCAGAAGCGACTCCCGCCGTGCCGGGTCACCGATGACATACACTTTGCACTTATGGGGAGTGCCACTGGCATCGGGAGGTAGTCTGAGTATAAATTTAGCGCCAGCCTCAGCGACTGCAGCTAACCCATTTATTGAGCCAACCCATAAATCTGTGCCGAGGCAATGGGTAGATATTATATCACCTATGCCAATGGCGGCGTTCGTATTCGTAAATAAGTTTCCGCAAGTAACGTCTTATGTAGCACCTGCTACAGCTCCTGTTACAAAAGCAGCACCCACAAAAGAACTACCTGAAACCATAGTTAGCCCACCGCCTATATTCCAGATGACACTTACACCTGCGCCGGCGTTAATTATTTCTAATTTAGTCTCGGCACCTGAGGTTAGAGAGCTACTGAGATTAAAAAACCAAATAGGGTTTTCTTCACCCATTCCATCAAATTGAATGAGTGAGTTTGCAACTACAGTCACAGCAGCTCCACCCCAGACTCCGGCATCAAAAGCATGATCCCCATAATCTACAGCTAATGTAAATTTAGTATCGAGGGTATTTAAGGCATCTTTGGCATCAACTATTTGAGCCAGAGCAGCGTTGACATAAAACGAATTTTTATATAAATCAAGTTCAGAAGTAGGCAAAGCAAAAGGGGTTGTGCTGTTGTACCCGCCTCCAGTGATAGCGGCTCCGGCATATACGTCTTGTGTGGTAGAGCCCGCGCTAAGAGTGACTGCTGCAGCATAAACGTTTTCGGTCGAACTTTTAGCGCCTACTGTAACTGCGACGACTCCAGAGTATACATTTCCAGCAGTAGCGCCAGCCCCAACACCTGCGGCAGCGTGGGCATATATGTTTTCAACGCTCCCCGAAGCACCTGTAGAAACGGCTCCGGTACTAGAAGATACATTAGCCGCAATAGATTTAGCACCGGTACCAACCTCAGCAAATGCTGCGATATCATTTGATACAGTTGCCCGGCTGCTATATTAAATGCAGCACCAGACACACCAGAATAACCGATCAAATTAGGACCAAGCAATAAGCCTGCTTCAGACCATGTTGAGGTAGATAATAATATGCAGAGATTACTTTGATAAATTTGCCGTCATGCCCCCTTCGAATGTATAGGATTTATATCTGAAAATTTACAACAAAGATTGAAACATTCAAACCTTAGCCAAACTTTTATAAAACTTATTGAGGTTGTCCAAAATTGAACTTTAGTCTCATAAAGGTTTGTTATGCAGAAACTGATTGGATTGGATAGTATTGGATAGTATTGCGCCAAATAAGGTCGCCATATATCTAATTGAAAAGGGCTTGATATCTGATAACGACCGCAGGTAACAAGAGCTGATTTTGAGAATGAATAGTAGAAAAATTGTTGTGAAGGCTGGATGCCGATGTCGAGGTGACTTCCTACCTCAGTGGGGCATCGATCCCTTTGCGGTTTTGGGGTTGGCACGACAATCTATAGATCGGCCTATCCGCAGGTTTATAATCGTCAAAAACACCTTTTTACAACACACTTCCCCCCGAACCTGACAAAAGGACCCGATGTTAGCGTTTCATCATTATACTTTCTCGTCGCAGCGGCTAAAGAACAACCCATTTACGTCATGCAAGAAGCCAATTCAGCTCTGGATATTTTATTTGAGTGTTCTGATAAACAACGTATGGCAACGGGAGTCTCATTACAACGAATTGCTAGCCCGGTCATCATGCAACAGAAATTTGGCATGAGTTAAGTGCCAAGCTAATTCAGGTGAGTAATTCAATCAATAAGAGTATGTGATGCAGTTAATCAATTTTTTTGGTTACGTTTGCCACGACATACCAATTCATACTTGGAATATAACTGGCACCCAACAACCTATCTGCCGCTTGATTGAACTCAATAAAGCCAGAAGCATTTGGCTGCAATAACCTATCAATAATGTCCTTAGAAAACATATGTTGCAGGTTTTTGATACCTGCAACATCGGCTTCTGCATGAACTTGAATCTTGCCTAAATTATCGACTAAGTAAATGTCACCATATTTGGCAAAAAGTGAATTTTTTAATATCTCCAATACTCCATCAAACGAAGTGGCAACGCCCGACAGTCCCTTGCCATCAGGCTGTTGATAGTTCACGTAAACATCCACACGGTGTTTATTTTTGTCGTGATAAACACTCACTAAATCCGACTCACCACTTTCTAAATAAGCAAAATACCAAGTATCTGTTTCGGGTTGTAATACCCTTAAAAAGCCTTCTTGATTCCAATACTTGTGGGTGTTTTTATCGGCGAACGACGCACTTGTGAGCCCGTATTCACTTACTAAAAATCTAAGTTTGTCGACCAATATCGACTCTTGATTATCTGCAAATCCAGACGCAACCCACTTTTGGATATGGGTATCATTGGCCACCGTTTTTGCGATCAATTGCATACTGGCGATGCGGGCATCTATGTTTTGACTGAGGTTCACCAGTGAAAGAGTAAACTGCTGCTCAAGCAACCTTTCGTCAGTCGCTTTTGCTTGTGACCAAAGGTAACTAATTAAGACCACCAAACAAACGATAACCAGTAAACCCGATGCGATTAGTTTATTGACATGTTTGGCTAAAAAGGAACTGGACATTTATAAGGCTCTCTCTACTGTAAGTTTCAGTATGCTTGCACACTGGCTAAAAATATTTACTTAAATGGAGGCAATGTTGTTAGCATCGACTCAACATACATTAGGGTTTACGTGCCAAGAAGATAGTATGCCGACTGCCTTTTCCTGGGCGTGCCCGCACAACACGTGAATCGGCTTTAAATCCAGCCTTTTTTAGACGTACCGTGAACTGTTCATCAGGACCTGCGGACCATATGGCCAACATACCTTTAGGGCGAAGGGTTTTGTATATATTTTCCAAACCTAGGGACGAATAAATACTGTTGTTATCTTTTTTAGTTAAACCCTCTGGGCCATTATCAACATCCAATAAAATAGCATCGAAGGTGGGTTGTCTAATATTTAGTCGCTCCCTTACATCGCCAATATGTAACTTAGTGCGAGGGTCTTGCAGAGGATTGTTTGCGCAGTTACCCAGGGGCCCTTGATTCCACACCACGACTTCAGGGATCAGTTCTGCCACTGTGACTTGAGAGTTTGAAGTGACTGCCTTTAATGCTGCAGCCAAGGTATATCCCATCCCTAAACCGCCCACTAATACTTGTGCATTGTCGGTTGAATTAAGATGAGCACAGCCTAGCTCTGCAAGCACTTTTTCTGAGTTATACAGACGGCTATTCATTAGTTCGCCGCGTATACCCGATAGTCGAATAGAAAATTCATCTCCTCTTTGAGAAAACTTTAATTCACCACCATTATTGGGAATTTGTGCGCTGCCAAGTTGGGTCCATGGGATCATAATACTGCCTAATGAATATGTGTATAGAGAACTTTGAGCGCGGATTTTAACATAATTGACAATACAAACTTTGTACATTGCCAGCTACTCTATAAAAAACCAAGATGAGTCGTGTTAGAGTCGAAACAAAGAACACACGATCTATAAATCCCTATCTATAAATGAATCCCTACTATCACTCACGTCTAGCATAACAAGGAAAGAATAGGAAACGTTACCAATTCATGATTGGCGACGTTCAAAATGGCTACCTAATACGCGCCATCGGCATACGTTAACTCGTAACTATGGCTGTATATTTCTAAAATATTGCCAAATGGGTCTTCCATACATCATACGGTAAGGTTTTTTGCCTGGATAGTAATAACGTGGTGTTTGCATTCGCTTTTTACCACCAGCGGCCACTATTTTATCTGCTAACTCCTCTACATCTGGATCTTGAACGCAGAAATGGAATTGCACCTGTTTTCCAATATTCAAAATTATACTTAGGGTTTTCCTGTCCTTTAAATTCGAATAATTCAACACCTATCCTATCGCCTGTAGACATATGTGCAATGTAAAAATGCACCCAACCGGCACCAAAAACATCAGTACACATTTCGCCATTATAAGAATTGTCTTCAGTTATTTCAGTGGGTGTCATAATAAGATACCACCCAAGTACCTCCGTATAAAATTTTACCGCAGCGTCTAAATCAGGTACAGAAATTCCGATATGGGAAAACGTGTGAGGATATTACTTACTCATATTTTTAGCTCCTGTTAATTAGTTCAAAAAGTATACATTGCACATTTGAAAACATAAAATTATCATTCGCCACGAATATAAGTATCTTTTGTAATGATAAATCACATTTGGTTAAAAACATTTTGTACGCTTGTAGACGTAGGCCATTTCACCAAAACGGCTGAAAAACTATTTATGACGCAGTCAGAGGTAAGCCAACATAGTAAGAAATTAGAAAAACAGCTTGATAGACAATTATTAATAAGAGAAGGCAAGGCATTCTCATTAACTTGGGCTGGGATTCAGTTGCACCACAGAGGCCTTGCGCTTTTACGTTCGAGTGATGAGTTGGAAATACTCATTAGACAAGACGATGCTTACGCAGGCACTGTAAAGATCGCCTCGCCTGGTAGTGTTGGTTTAAAACTGTATTCTCACTTACTCGATATACAGCAACATCACCCAGAACTGGTGATTGATTATAGATTTGCTCCAAACAAAACGATTGAACAAGACTTAGTCGATCAACATTTAGATTTGGGTTTGGTGACACAACTGACCAGCAAGAACGACTTACTCAGCGAAAAAATTGCCGAAGATCCACTGGTATTAGTGACTTCAAGCAAAGTGAAGTCACTAAGCTGGCAGATATTAATCGAACTGGGCTTTATCTCCCACCCAGACGCGGCACATCATGGCAGACAGCTACTGAGCGAAAACTTTTCTGAATTTGAGCACGTTGAACAGTTTCAACATAAAGGTTTTTCAAACCAAATACGTTTGATATTAGAGCCAGTCAGTAAAGGTCTAGGATTTACGGTTCTGCCTCTATATGCCGCTAAAGCTTATCAGTCACAACATTTAATAAAAATACACACGTTAAAAACGTCCGTCAGTGATAGCCTCTATTTATGTGTTAACAGACAATCTGTTATTTATAATAGAACTAAACTGATTAAGTCGGTGATGACTGACTATTTGAGTTAAATAAAAATAAGTCATCAACCATACCCGAACAAACAATGTGTTATTTAACCTGAAAGCCGGTTATTAACCATATATGGTAGCGGGTTGTTGATCTTTTTAAGCATCAATTCTCTAACAACTATTGTTAAGTTGTAGCAATTCATTAGGACATATTAGATGCCACCTATCGTCAAAATACTGGGTTATGCGGGATTAATCCCTTACATTACCTTGGCTTTATTATCTATATTACTGACCAACAATACATGGGTGATAGATGCCCTCGCCCTCTACGCTTTTGGTATTTTAACATTTCTATGCGGTGCGTGGTGGCCAACAGCGGATATGCAAAGCGCTAAATTTTGGCGGATAGTGTTAAGTAATACTTTATTCTTAACTGGTTTTTTTACATTTTTACTTTTACCTCAACAATGGTTAGCCATTGGTGCGGGTTTATTTATAATTATTTGGGCCATTGAACACTTTAGCGGCTTAATACCTGAAGCCTCTGCTCCTTACAAAAGAATGCGCATTGTTCTGACCCTCGTCGCCAGTTTGAGCATGATAACCACCTACATATATGGAGCAGTATAAAATGGCAAACCTACAGTCAGTTAATATTGATCCGAAAGAAGTGGCTTATTATGAAAAGCTGGCAGATACATGGTGGGACTTAAATGGCCCTTTTTGGCCTTTGCACAAACTCAATGCATTAAGAATTGACTGGATACTGGCGCAGCTTAAACCACAAAGTAATAATCAAAATATAGATAAAGACCAACAACCCTTGGCTGGCATACAAGTTTTAGACATCGGTTGTGGCGGCGGCATATTGAGCGAATCCTTAGCCAAACAAGGTGCAATAGTTACGGCAATAGATGTCGTCGAAAAAAATATTGGTATAGCAAAAGCACATGCAAACCAGAACGGGCTTAAGATTGATTATCAGTTAATTAGTGTTGAAGAAATGGTTGAAACCAAGCAAAAATTTGACATAGTGTTCAATATGGAAGTTGTTGAACATGTAGTAGATGTGGGTAGCTTTATTCGCGGCTGTAATGCATTGGTTAACCCACAAGGAACGCAGTTTATAGCCTCGATAAATCGCAATTGGTTTGCTTATATTATCGCTATTTTTGGAGCCGAATACGTTACTGGTTTATTACCTAAAGGTACACATCATTACAGTAAATTGGTTAAACCCAGTGAGCTGATATCTTTATTACATAACGATGGATTTGAGCTAACGGCTACCACAGGAGTCGCAGTTAACCCTGTTAAACGTAGCATGAAATTAATCAAACCTACTTGGGTAAATTATATGTTAGCTGCACAAAAGAGCTAAACATAAATCTCTGTATAAATTAAAAATCTGCTTTAACTAGTTAACATAGCCTTATGCATTAACCCTTTTTATGGGTGTTGGTTGGTGAGAGGCTCGGTCAACAAAAACATGGGTTAAAGGGCCAACTGCTGATGCTAGGTCTTCATATTCTTTAAAAATTCCTACCTCATAATCCACCGAACTTTTACCAACCCGAGCAACACGTAATGCTCCTACTAACTTTTGAGGATATGATAAGGGGCTGACATAAGAACAGCTAGACTTGACAATAAACCCTATCTGTTCACTTTGTTGCGGTACAAAATCCGCTTGTTCAATTAAAAACTGATTGATGATCGTATCGAAATAGGAATAATAATTGACATTATTGACATTATTGACATTATTGACATTATTGACGTGACCAAACATGTCGTTATCCATCCACCTTGTGGTTATAGGAAAATAATAAATAAAATCACTCTTTGATTGCCCGTCCATCACTTATAAAGCCCTATTTTTAACTACTTATTGGATTGATATTGGTATAACCATAGATCCAACACAACTAGTTAACCTTTGATAAATATCAATAAGCTTTCACAGACAACAATAAAAACGTTGACGCTTGCAGCCTACTCACAGACAATATTTGTTAATGGTATGTTTTTTAATTAACAATATATATAAACCTTTAATCACACAAGAGACCAAGTTGCATGATTCTAAACCACCTGTGGGGGTATATACCCACCCAAAACAAGAGTGGCATTCAATTGAAGTACCTAATGAAAGTTATATTTACAGCTTAAGTCATATACCTATTATTTCCTTAATACCTGTTTTGATGAGTTATTATTCAGCTACGCATCTTGGATGGAGCATAGGTGTAGGTGACATTATTAAATTGACGCATAACAGCGCTATGCTCATGAGCATTGGAATGTATTGTGGTTTAATGACAGGCGTCATTGCCCTTGCTGTATTAATTAATGAACTCGCCAAAAAATTCGACTCAACGCCAACCTATACTCAGTCACTCGAGCTCGCAGCTTATACTGCAACACCTTTTTTTATGGTTGGCTTTGCGGCTTTCTTTCCAGTGTTGTGGTTTGTGATGCTTATAGGTTTAGTTGGCTTAACCTATTCGATTTATTTACTTTACGCAGGTACGCCAATCCTAATGCATATTCCATAAGGAAAAGGGTTTATCTACTCAAGCTCGGTGGTCACCTGTGGCTTAGTATTGCTAGCTATATTAATGGCTGTTTCGGTCATTTTGTGGAGTGTTGGAATGGGCCCTGTATACGTGGGGTAAACCATTTATGGTCTGATATAAAGAAGCCACGTTTTATACAAAGCGTGGCTTCTTTATATCAGTTAGCTTAGCCTAGCCTAGTCTTGACTCATGTTATGCATTTCTAAATTACTTAGCTCTGCTTGCACACCTTGGTTTTTTGTATCTTCATTACGCATATTGTCGATACGCTGCAAATACGCATTGTCTACATCACCAGTAATATAATTACCATCAAATACCGACGTTTCGAAACGCGTGATATTAGGATTCAACTCACTAACAGCATCAATTAAATCATTCAAGTCCTGGAAAATCAGACCATCTGCACGGATCAAGTCACTGATCTGTTCAATCTCACGTCCATATGCAATTAACTCATTAGCTGATGGCATATCGATGCCATAAACATTGGGAAAACGAATTTCAGGGGCAGCTGAAGCGAAGTAAACTTTTTTAGCACCAGACTCACGTGCCATCTCAATAATTTGCTCCGAGGTGGTACCTCGCACAATCGAATCATCGACTAAAAGCACACTTTTATCTTTAAATTCTGAAGGAATAGCATTCAGCTTACGGCGCACCGACTTTCGCCTCATAGTTTGCCCTGGCATGATAAACGTTCGCCCGATGTAACGATTTTTAACAAAACCTTGGCGATAAGGTTTATCTAACTCAATAGAAATTTGAAGTGCGACATCGGTAGACGTTTCTGGTATTGGGATAACGACATCAATGTCTAGATCAGCCCATTCTCTGGCTATTTTTTGACCCAACTTACGCCCCATATTGACCCTAGAGGCATATACAGAAATACCGTCGATAAACGAATCTGGACGGGCAAAATAAACAAATTCAAAAATACAGGGGGCATTGATGGGTTCTTTTGCACATTGTTGAGTATGCAATTCGCCAGCCTCAGTCACAAAAATAGCCTCGCCAGGTGCAACATCACGAATAAATGTAAAACCTACCGCGTCTAGTGCCACACTTTCAGAGGCAACCATATACTCATTACCAAATTCAGTTTTGCGTTTACCTAATGCCAAAGGGCGAATGCCAAACGGGTCTCTAAATGCCAACATCCCGTTGCCAATAATAGCAGCGACAACTGCATAGGCTCCGCGGATTTTTGCATGTACCTTGGAAACAGCTTTAAACACTTCTTCAGGGGTTAAGTGTAAGCCTTCACAACTTTGCAGTTCATGAGCAATGATATTTAACAACAACTCTGAATCAGAAGTCGTGTTGATATGTCTTCTTGCGACCTTCGACACCTCATCTTGCAGCTCATGTGCGTTGGTTAGATTACCGTTGTGAGCAAAAGCGATACCATATGGGGAGTTGACATAAAAAGGTTGTGCTTCTGCCGAACTTGAACTTCCAGCAGTAGGATAGCGGACATGACCAATACCAAATTGTCCAGTCAGTCTTTTCATATGCCGAGTATGAAATACATCTCTGACCAAACCATTGTCTTTCCTGAGGTGGATCACATCATTATCCACCGTTACTATACCAGCGGCGTCTTGCCCTCTATGCTGGAGCACCGTCAAAGCATCATACAAAGCCTGATTGACTGGGCTTTTACCCACTATTGCGACAATACCACACATGCGATTTACCTTTTTAAATGGGGTTTATAAAACTTGAGTTATTTTGTAAATACTCAAAAAACCACTCAATAATTAAACTAAATTCTGGAATAAGTACTGAGGTTGCCCACCATGTTGATGCAGGCATAGGAGTAAAAGTATCTAAGAAAAATAACAACGCACTGACCATTAAGATCCCTCTCAAAGCACCAAACACTAGCCCTAATACACGGTCAGTGCCAGTCAGCCCAGTAAACTCAACTAACTGAGAAATCAAATAATTGATTAAGCCACCTAACACCAAAGTTGATACAAACAATATCGCAATAGCTACGCCATTACGGATCATCAAATCATCCAGTTTAGTCAGATAGGTGGCGAGGTCTGCATAAAATTGGCTGGCAATAAAAAAAGCACTAAACCAAATGGCCAAGGAAATAGCTTCTTTAACAAAGCCTCTAATTAAGCTGATAACGGCTGAAAGTAAAATAACGCCTATTATGGCGTAGTCAATCCAATTCATAAGATTCGTTTTACCGTTTAGATGACGTGATGTTTAGCTGAATTAGCCTTATTGACATCACAGAATATAATTCGCGCGCATTCTATCAAAAGGCCTAATAAAAATCCTGATAATTTTCATACAAAATACAACTAACGAAAATCTTTGAAATAATAAGTTACTGTACAGTAAAAGGTGTCACCCTTCCCTTTAAATTAGTTAACTCTTTTAGGTGAGATAGTGCGTTTTCTAAATTATCTTTTTGCAATTCAGGACCAACAAAAACTTTTGTTAAGATCCCTGAGTTGGTTTTCACCGGGCGACTAAAAGCACGATAGCCAGCTTTTTCTAAGCGATTTAATAGCTCTTTTACATTTTTCTGATGCCGGAAACTGCCCAATTGCACAACCCAACCTGCACTGGCCAATAATCTATCAACGTCTTGCTTTACAACAGTTTGCTGCTCTAAACTGCTAGAGTGTGAGATTTCCGTTTCTGGTTTTTCTTTCACTGATACAGTTTCACCTGCTTGGAAGACATCAGGTACTTGTACATCTGTAGTTCGGCTTTCTAATTTTGTTTGAGCAGTTAATTTTGCAAGTGGATCATCATCTATCGCCTGCTCAGAAACTATTTCAACTTTTCGTGTCGCCGCTTCTTTTACTTTACCTGTGTCGAAGGGCGCGGGAGATTTAATCGTTTTCATACTGGGTTTTTGGGGTGATTCAACAAATAAATTACGATTTAATTCTTGTTTTCCGTCTAATAAATCAGGTAAAAAAATCACAACTATGGCTACAACTATAGCGGTCCCTACCAAGCGGTTTTGTAATGCGGATGACACTCTACTGCACCTTTTTATTAGGGGTTAACAAACCCATTTTCAATACGTCTGTAACAGTAAAAAAGGACCCGAAAACGACCACTAAATCATCTTCACTGGCTTTTTCTAAAGCACATTTGTATGCGACTTCAACAGTAGTACAGTCTAACACTTTTTGCTCTGAGCTTAATACAGCATTAACCAGTGTGCTTGACTTCGCCCCCCTAGGAACGTCTAAATTAGCGCAATACCAATTTGATACAACCGACAACATTGGGGCAAGTGTTGCATCAATATCCTTATCTGCCAACATAGCCACGATGGCTATGACCCGTTTATGTTTCATGCTTTTAATATCAAGGGCTAACAACTTACTAGCCTGTGGATTATGTGCGACGTCTAAAATAACAGTGGGGTTATGCTGAATTACCTGTCGCCTTCCGGGCAAGCTGGTTTGGCTGAAGACCTGTACCATTTGCTTATTATTTAGGTGCAATCCCAAGGTTTCAATCACTTGCAACGCAGTTGAGGCATTTTGGGCTGGAATATTAGGAACGGGTAAATTGTCATAGCAACTATTAACACCCTGCCAATGAAACCCTGCACTGTTGATCTGAAAGTCAAAATCACGCCCTTGCCACAGAGGTTTGACCTGATAATCCAAGGTTGCATCGAGTAGCGTACTAGGGGGATGAGGCTCGCCAATAACAGCTGGGATATTAGCCCTAAAAATACCAGCCTTTTCAATGGCAATCAGTTCTTTGGTATCACCAAGCCAGTCTTGATGGTCTAAATCAATGCTAGTAATCACAGCTATACTCGGGTCAACAATATTAACTGCATCTAAACGCCCACCCAAGCCCACTTCTAATAATAAATATTTCGCGTCAGATTCAGCCATTAGCAGCAGTGCCGCTAATGCGCCAAATTCAAAGTAAGTCAAAGAAGTGTCGCCTCGCGCCTGTTCAACTTTTAAAAAGGCCTCGCAGTGAGCTGGCTCACTCAACATAGCACCCGCAACTCTTACCCTCTCGCGATATTCCAAAAGGTGAGGTGAGCTAAATACCGCTACTGAATGTCCTGAAATCAATAACGCTTGTTCGATTAGAGCACAAGTGGTGCCTTTTCCATTAGTACCGGCAACAGTAACAATAATGCGCTGACTGAGATCAAGCTGCAAATTCCAAAAAACCTCTTCAACACGTTCCAGTCCTAGCTCAATATTACTTGGATGAATCTGTTCAAGGTACGTTAACCATTGCTGAATTGACCAAGCCTCTTGTTCAGAGCCTTGGTGTGTGGAGATGAAAGGCATTATTTAGTGATGTTGATGATGAAGTTTAGACAACAGACTGAATAATTTGTCACGCATTTCGCGACGATCAACGATGATGTCTATAGCACCTTTTTCTAACAAAAATTCACTACGCTGGAATCCTGCAGGCAATGTTTCACGAACAGTTTGTTCGATAACCCTTGGACCTGCAAAACCAATTAAAGCTTTAGGCTCGGCTATATTAATATCACCCAACATAGCTAAACTTGCAGATACGCCGCCCATAGTAGGGTCAGACAAAACTGAAATATAGGGCAGACCTTTTTCACTCAACTTTGCTAGTGCTGCACTGGTTTTAGCCATCTGCATCAATGATAAAAGCGCCTCCTGCATTCGCGCACCACCACTTGTTGAGAAACAAACTAATGGCAGATTGTGTTCTAGACAAGCATCAACTGCTTTTACGAATCTAGCCCCAACAACTGAAGCCATAGACCCCCCCATAAAAGCAAATTCAAATGCAGCCACAACAACTGGCATACCATTTAATTTACCCTGCATAACAACTATAGCGTCTTTCTCGTTAGTGGCTTTCTGTGCGCTGGTTAGTCTGTCTTTATATTTTTTAGAGTCTTTAAATTTGAGCAAATCTTGGGGCTCTAAATCCCCCCCCAATTCGACTCTGTCTCCTTGGTCTAAAAAATGATTAATCCGCGCTCTAGCAGTAATACGCATATGATGATCACATTTAGGGCAAACACCTAATTGCTTTTCCAATTCTGTTTTATACAGTACTGCATCACAATCACTGCATTTAGTCCAAATTCCTTCTGGCACATTACTTTTAGTTAATGATTTTGTGCCTGGTAGTATTCTTTCAATCCAACTCATATCAAATCCTGTGTTGTAAACTGTTAAACCTGACAGCTTGACAATATTCAAAGGGGTCCGCTTTACCCAGTTTGGGCCATATGGCCTCAATAACTACTATTAAATCACATCATTCGCCCATCATGAAAACAAAACTGGTCTTAGAAGTGTTAATCGGGCAAAAATAATGGCCCTAATGGTATAGTAGGCAAGTCAAAAATGGCTGGATACGTCACATGTACCAGATATAAACCATGGGGTTTGGCAGTGGCAGCAGCTTTAGTGCGATCCATACCAAGTAATAATGTTCTCATCCAACTTGTCGGTTGTTCTTTATTGCCAATCGCCAGTAGAGAGCCTGTAATGTTGCGCACCATATGATGTAAAAATGCGTTGGCTTTTAGATCAATCACTATGTAATCGCCAAATCGATTAACACTGATATTACTCATCTCTCGCACCGGAGTATTTGCTTGACAATTAACCGCTCTAAAAGCACTAAAATCATGACGCCCTAATAAATGTTGAGCCCCTTGATGCATCAACTCATGATCAAGTTTACTGTGAATATGTGTCACACCTTTAGCCAAGACACTATTACGTAGGCGGTTGTTATAAATGATATATCGGTAACGTCTTGCCGTAGCTGAGAAACGTGCATGAAACTCGTCATCCATGCTTTTTACCCATTTGACTGCAATTGAGTCAGGTAAATACCGGTTCATACCAATAGTCCATGCACGGTCGGGGCGCTGACTATTCGTATCAAAATGCACCACTTGGCAAGTAGCATGAACACCTGCGTCGGTTCGTCCAGCACAAACAACTTTTACGGGTTCATTGGCTATTACCGTCAACGCTTCTTCAACGTGCTGTTGCACACTGACCACAGTTTGTTGGCGCTGCCAACCATGGTAAAGTGCGCCATTATATTCAATGCCTAGAGCTAATCGCATCAATCTACTTTATTCATTCAAAAATTTCGCAACATTGTAAGTAACTTACACATAAATAACAGTGGTTTTTAAATAAAGTGTCTCAAAGAGTCAATCCAAGTATCGTGAAATTACTTAGGCCCGCTTAAAATCTACTGAATGCAAATCATGTTTTTTCATTAGTTTGTGCATATCTGTACGATTTCTGCCAGCCAATTCAGCAGCCCTTGTGACATTACCGTCTGTCATTTTAAGTAACTTCAATAAATATTTCTGCTCGAAGGCATCCCTTGCTTCAGTCAAGGTTGGCCATTTTTGCTCCGAAGCAGACAACGCTTGTTCAACTAAATTGGATGCAATGACAGGTGTTTGAGTTAAAGCAACACATTGTTCTACTACGTTAACAAGTTGCCGAACATTGCCTGGCCACAAACAAGTGGTTAATAGTTGCATTGCATCATCTGAAAATCGATTGACCTTGACCTGATGGCGCTCTGCGCTACCTTTTAACAAATGTCTTGCCAACAATGGAATATCTTCAGAGCGATCCCTCAAAGTGGGTAAAGTAATATTCACCACATTAAGCCGGTAGTATAAATCTTCTCTGAAATTGCCCTCCCCCATTTCCTTATTGAGATTTTTATGGGTCGCTGAGATAACCCTGACATCGATTGGGATTTGTTTGCTACTACCCACTGGACGAATTGTTTGTTCTTGAAGCGCTCTAAGTAACTTAACTTGAAGTGGGATTGGCATGTCACCAATTTCATCTAAAAATAAAGTGCCCCCGTCCGCTTCTCTAAAAAGTCCATTATGTTCGTTGATCGCACCAGTAAATGACCCTTTAGCATGCCCGAAAAGTTCAGATTCAAGCAAGTTTTCGGGTAAAGCCCCGCAATTAATCGCCACAAAAGCTTTATCTGTTCTTTTGCTGGCTTTATGAATGGCACTCGCCAAAAGTTCTTTACCTGTTCCACTGGCACCACTTATTAACACGCTTACATCCCGCTTGGCAACGCGATAAGCCTGATCAAGCAGTTGTTCCATTTGCATTGAACGAGTAATGATTTTTTCGCACCACTGTCCCTTTTGCGCACCTTGGCTTTGACTCACCGCTTTTACCATCAGACTGCGTAATTCATCATGATCTATGGGTTTAGTTAAAAATCCAAACACACCTCTTTGTGTCGCTTCCACTGCATCTTGAATGGTTCCGTGGGCAGTCATTAAAATAACAGGCACATCTTTACCAAGGCTCATGATCTCTTCAAAAAGGTTTAAACCGTCTAGCCCAGGCATGCGTAAATCGCTTAACACCACGTCAAAATTTTGAGTATTGATCAACCTTAATGCTTCTTTGCCACCACCAGCACTTTGCACATTATATCCTTCACCCTTTAACCTAATGGCCATTAAGCGTAATAAACTTTCATCATCATCAACTAACAGCACATTAGGAGCTGATATATTCGGCTGACTCATTATTTATCCTCTTCGCTGCTTTGCATGATAGATGCTTCTATATTTAGCAACTGGTCAATTTGACTTTTTTGTTTATCTAACAATATTTGTTGCTCTTTGATATTGATGGATTGATGAGTATTAATTTTACTCAAAGTCACCATCGCAGACTCCATTTCCAACAAATCCTGACTAGGATAATAGAGTGAAACTAAAATAAAACGGCGCATCTGTTGAGTTAATTTCGGTAAAATTAACTCAACCCACCCTTGTGCTCGCAAACGATCTTGAAATGGGGTGCTTTTACCTTGACTGAGTAATACTTTTTTCAATACATCATCGTCTTGTTCAGATAATGCGTCTATTTGTTTTTTTCGTTCAGGCCATGATACAGCTTCAATGTCAGACCAAAACCTTAACCAATATTTGATATCGCATTCATTCGCTTGTAAAGCGTTTTCCCAAACACAAACAGAACTATTTTTTAGTACTTTAGACGTTGTTTGGGTTACATTTAAAGGCTGCAAAATCTCACAACTAGAACACAAAATTAATGCGCTAATGGTGCTAAAGGTGCTAAAAATGACTAATAGGTTTGACTTCATATACTCGCTTCTTTACTTGGGATGTACACGCGAATGCACACGTCTGCATAATCCACTGTCACTATTTCAGCTTTGCCAAACATCATTCTGGCACAATCTGCGACTATAGATAATCCAAGCCCTGAGCCTGTTACCCTATCATTTCGCACCCCTTCACCACGACTAAAAGGTTGAAATAAAGTGTTACGTTGATCAACGTTAATTTTCTGACCATGGTTGGCGAAATCCAATATTTGCATATTGTCTTGTTCGTAAAGTTTAATATAAATGGGTTTACCTTTACTGCCATGAGCAATGGCATTTGACACCAAATTATCTAAAATTCGCCTAAATAATTTATAGTCAGCGAAAATTGCAGATAAATCTACTTTCATCAATATTTGGTTATCATGTTGTTTAATCGCCAAACTATTTTCAATCAAAAATTCATCAAAAAAACTGACGGTTTTAATATTCGAAAATACAGGTTTAGCCTGCTGAAGCAATAAGTTGTAATCAAGCAATTGCACAATAAGTAGATTTAATCTGTCTGTGCTGCTGTTTAAGAGTGACAGCACCTCTTCTTGATCTGCATTTAAAGGACCTACAACTTGTTCAGTCAACAGTGAACAACCTTCTTTAATACTCGCTAAAGGGGTTTTTAATTCGTGGGATGCATGACGCAATAATGCATGACGTAAATTTTCCAATTGAATCAAGCGGCCACCTAATCTGTGTAATTTATGCTCTAGTACAATTAGCTCCTTTGGACCAGAAGTAGAAATTACTGGTAAAGTATCCTCCTGTTTCGATATAGCGGTAATTAAGTGTTCAAGTCTGGATACCGGTTTTAATATTGCTTTTGAACCAAGCACAATTAATAAAAAGGAAGTACCTAACAAACAGGCTGTTAACCAAAATTGTGTTTGTTGTACCGAACTAACATAGATTTGTTGATCTTGGATCCTCTTGTCAAGACTGCTGTCAACTTGCGCGGCTAAGTCATATAAGTTTTCTTTAAATTCAGCTAATTGCGCATCCAGTAACAATATGTCGTCAGTGCCTGAATATTGATTAATCCAATCAACACGCTCCGTTAAACTGATACAGCTTCGTTTACCTAAAAGATGTTCACAAACAGGTGTTTGGTATTCAGTAAACCGCTGAGTATATTTTCTAATCAAAGGTTTCAGCGCGTCCTTTTTTACAATATGGTGTTGTCTCACAAGTCGTTCAATATCAACCGACAAACCTTCCATCTTACTCACTCGTCTGACAGTGTTAACTGAGTATTCAGCTTCGTTGGTGACGATTTGACCAATTTCGCTTAACTTGATTTGACTGTAGCCAACCAGCAACGCCAAAGGAACAAGAACAACAACAAAACTAATAAGTGTTAATTGCCTTAATGAGCTTAATTGCACGGCAACTCCCATTAGTGTTTTCAATTTATCATGAAGTTAGCATAATAAAAAAAGATCGAACAAATCGATCTTTTCTCAGTTTATTTTTAAATCCGTACTCAGACTTGTTTATATTCTTTTTTTCTGTCACTTTTTTTGACCAGTTCAATTAAACTAATTTTCCTTTGCCATCCGTATCCTTCTTAACAGAAAAGGCTAGAATAGCGGTGTTTAAAACGGTTTTATTTAACTTTTTTTATAAAGGTGAAGTTTTCTTTCAGCTCATTCTGATGCTGACATGAACAACTAAACGTTTGCGACAATAAACATAAGTGGCGCATTATAATCGACTTTTTGCATACCATGAATATCACTTACTAACTCAGATCTGATAAGTGAAACGTTATAAAATAAAGTTATCAAATTTAATAAAAAAGTAACGAGGACGTTAATAATATCGGTTGCAAACGTCATCGCAGCAAATTATAAAACCCAAAATGGACTCACATCCTTGGCAGCACAAACGGTTCATACTTTATGATTTATACTGCAGGGACGAGTCAATTCGAGAAAGATGACCAAGAAGGAATCAGCAAAATTCATACCGATAGTATATTCATACTGTATTTCAATAACTTGAAAATTAGATTGGCGTTTTTTAAGCAACGATCAAAAAAATTAAAATTATATGTCTTAAATTTGAGACACCAGTACTGCAATTTTTTATTATGTGTATCCAATCAGTCAGTTAACACGTCTTTTATTGAAGACACTAATAAAATTCATATAATTTCATTTAGTAATATGTGCACATCTAATCAGGCTTGATTGATAACTTGCTTTGAATAAACTGGCTATGTGGTATGTAAAGTAAATCGGCTATTTTTCTGATGGTGTAGTCTTCATCAGGGCTTAGTTCATGATCAGAATAGGCAACTGACCATAGCGAATCAAGCACAGACCTTTTTTCTTCAGCGTCATATATAGCATTTAAGACTCGCGTAAATTGTTGATAATCTGCAGCGCTATCTGCCTTGGATTGACTCAACTGGCAAAGTGTTTCAAGCTCAATTCCACTCAAAGAAAAATGTTTCTCAAGCTGTTTGCGATAACTCTCTTGTTCTAGTTTTTCACACTTATGGTCGGCACGCATGACTTCATATAATAACACTGCTGTTGCCAATTCAATTGTATGTTGACTATCACTGTTTTCGATTTCTAACTGATTTTTAAACCACTGCTGAATACTGGCAATCATAGTACTTTACTCTCCTGTCATTATTGCTTGACTAATTGCTAGAGCCGCTTCATGAGCTGACTCAATAGAGGCACCAAAACTCCAATCGCCTCCGACATATACTCCAGACTCTTGTTGACTCAATATACCCAATGGTTTTTGCCCCGCGCTGGGTCTTGCATAACGCCAGTAATGTGCGTAAGAATTTGAGACGGATTTATCAGGTAAATTGAAAAAATCACAGAGACCTTTAGTGGCAATAGATATAGCCTTTTCTCTACCAGACTTGTTTATGTCATCTGACAATTTATTGGCGAGTTGAGCTACCCATATTTCACTTTGACCTCCTGACACTGAGGTTAAAACTTGAGGTCGCAGTGGTTTACCCGAATCCCTTATTAGCGTCTGTATAGATTGATCCTTCAAATAAACTAAATCAATATCAGAGGCGACCAATTGATCCACTTTTAAGCCTACTGACCAGCAACTTGTCCAATATTGGGAAAAATCGGGGAGTTTTATTTTTAACTCAGATTGTTCAATTAACGCCTGACTTTGGGGCCAAGGGGCAGTCAATACAACTTTATCAAACAATTCTGTGTGCCAGACATCATTTAATTTTAGTTGCCATCCCTTGCCATCGACGCAGCGAATTTCACTAATTAAACTGTTTGTGAGTAAGTTAGCGTTTTTTATCCATTGGCGACATGCAGAATTCATTTTGCTGTTGAAAACGAAATACTCACTGTCACTGACGAGGTTTTCTAATGGTTGATTAATGCCACGATCACGTTGCGAGACATATACATTTTTAGGCCATCTACTCACAATATTTTGAGTACATAAACCTTGCATAAAATTGATGAAGTCTGCGTTTTGAGCAGGAATAATAGTAGCGCCTAAATCACATTGCCCCCAATCAGTTTGTTTTGTACTTGCCCGTCCGCCACAACCGCGAGATTTTTCAAAAATAGTGACTCTAATATTTTCTGAGTCGAGGGAATTTGCCAATAAACATCCAGTAATGCCCGCTCCTACAACAGCAATTTTCATGAAACATCATCCTTATCTGCAAACACAATAAGATGTTCTAGGTCTAGACGGATCCCAATAAGTTCATTCAATTGGTGATCATGATGGCTAAGTGCCAGACACAACACCCTAGCATGACCCATGCTTTGTAATTCTAATTGATACAAAATGTGGGATCCTTGAAAAGATCTATCTACCACCTTGGCTAAGGTTTCACTTTCATCGTCGTGGATTATGTCGTCTGGACGAACCAAAAACACCACATTGTCACCTTGATTAAACTCACTAGCAGGGTCGATAGGTAACACGCCTAAACCGCTATTTAACTTAAAATTGCTATCGACTGTTGCAGGCAAAAACACCCCATCACCAACAAATGTTGCCACAAAACGATTAGCTGGACGATGGTAAAGCGCGTAAGCATCAGTCCATTGTAATAAAAGCCCTTTGTCCATAACACCTATCACATCGGCCATAGCAAATGCTTCGTGTTGATCATGAGTCACCATAAGTGCAGTCGTTTTTTCATATTTCAAAATTGTTCGTAGTTCTTTGGCAAGTTCATCTCTTAACTCTGCATCTAAACTAGAAAAAGGCTCATCTAACAGCAATAAATCGGGTTTAGCGGCCATGGCTCTTGCTAACGAAACACGCTGTTGTTGGCCTCCTGACAGTGCATGGGGGTATCTACTCTCGTATTCTGGCAACCCCACTAATATTAGCAATTCAGTGACTCGCTGATGCTTTTGTGTACTGCTATGTTCATGTAAACCAAAAGCAATATTTTGTGCGACAGTTAAATGAGGAAACAACGCATAGTCTTGGAACACCACAGCTACTCGGCGTTTTTCAGGTTCCAAATGATTATGCTTAGCGCTAACAAGCTGATTACGTAAGAAAATTTTTCCTTCTGCTAATTTTTCAAAACCCGCTATCGCTCGAAGAAGAGTTGTCTTACCACATCCTGATGGACCTAATAAACAACCTATTTGCCCCACGCATAGGTCAAGGGTAACGTTTTGAACGACGTTCCTCTTCTGGTAAGCAACAGATACATCATTGAGACTTAACATAATTTCCTTAATTGGATTGTGAACTATATTGGCTTGGCTTATCCATTAACATAGTCAACAAAATAACAGGTAATAAACCCACGCTCACAATGGCAAGGGATGGTAACGCAGCGTCCATTAGACGTTCGTCTGATGCAAGTTCAAATGCTCTAACTGCCAATGTATTAAAATTAAACGGCCGTAAAATTAAAGTAGCGGGGAGTTCTTTTAGTACATCCACAAATACCAACAATAAGGCGCTCAGCACACTGGTTTTCATTAAAGGCACATGAATGGTTCTGAGGACCTGAAAAGGTTTATGCCCTAAGGAACGGGCAGCATCATCCATACTGGGTTTAATTCTCGCCAAGCCTGTATCGATGTTATGCATCGCTACGGCTAAGAAGCGGCTACTGTAGGTCAAGATCAAGGCAAATAACGACCCTGAAAATATTAATCCAACACTGATGTCAAACCAACTTTCAGTTAGGGTATTTAATTTTATATCAATCCAACTCAGCGAAATCATTGCACCTATAGCGATCACAGTGCCGGGTACTGCATATCCCAAATTAACTACACCAACTAGAAGTTGAATCGGTTTAATGGGGTTAAGGCGTTTTCCATAAGCAAAAAGAAGTGCCAAAATAACCGCGGTTATAGCTGCGGTAGCTGCCAAATAAAAACTATTCCATAACAATAACCAAAATCCATTAGTCATTTGTTGAGAATATGTTTTTGACGCCCAGTTAAATAATTGCAGGACGGGTAATATAAATCCAAAAAACACAGGCATCACACATACAAATGGAACAAGAAAGGCTTTACTACCGGTTAATTTTTGTCTGTTAACTTGCTGCGCTCTTTGTCCTTGAAAATAGTAGCGAATTTTGCGCCTAGACACATACTCTAGAATAAGTAACAGCACCACAAAACTGGTCAACATTGCCGCTAATTGTGCAGCTGCAATACCATTTCCTAAACCAAACCACGTTCTAAAAATACCCGTAGTAAAAGTACTTAATCCAAAATATTGTACTGTGCCATAATCCGCAAACGCTTCCATCATGGCTAATGCCGCGCCCATTAAAATAGCTGGGCGAGCTAAAGGTAACACTACTTTAAACAGGTATTTACTGGTTGACACACCTAAGCTTCGTGATACTTCTTCAAGGCTGGCAGGTTGCTCACTAAAAGCAGTTTTAGCCAACATATAAACATAGGGATACAACACCAAGGACAACATAATAATGGCACCTGACAACGAGCGAATATCAGGAAAATAATAATCACCATATTGCCAACTAAATGTTTCTCTTAACAGAGTTTGTATTGGGCCCGAAAAGTCCAATAAACCTGTATAAGTATAGGCAATGATGTATGCAGGCATTGCCATCGGTAACAATATCAACCATTGTAATTGTTTACGTCCTGCAAATTCATATCTGGCAATACACCAAGCTAATACAGTACCAATCACGATGACGGAAGCGCCAACACCAAAAGCTAAAACAATAGAATTAACAATATAACCAGATAAAACAGTTGAATATAGATGTTGCCATATTTCACTTTGTGGAAAAAACACACTGGCAAAGACCAACCCTACTGGAGCCGCAAGAATTACGCAACCCAAGATTATACCTACAAACCAAGGGTTGAACCAGCTATTGAACCAATTAAGAAAATTCATAAACTGTCTTAATTTATATGATCGAAAAGCACATTTTTATGCTTATTTCCACCCAGCACGATCCATCATCTGAACCGCTGCTGCATTTAACTCACCTAACTGACTTAACTGAACTTGTTCCGTTTTAAAGGTACCAAATGATTGTAGTAATTTACTCCAAGCAATATCAGCTAAAACAGGGTATTCATGGTTGGTTGTGGCATACCACAATTGTGACTCTTTACTGAGTAAAAAGTCGATTAACTTAATTGCCGCATCCTTATTCGGAGCATTTTTTGCTAAAGCCACACCAGATATATTGATGTGAGCGCCACGGTCAGCCTGATTAGGCCAAATAACCTTTACTTTTTTAGCTTGCTGGCGAGTTGTTTCATCTTTAGAACTCAACATACCTGCAAGATAATAAGTATTGGCGATAGCCACATCACAAAGCCCTGCTGCCACAGCTTTAATTTGGTCTGTGTCTCCACCTTGTGGAGGACGAGCAAAGTTCTTAACCAGGCCATTAACCCATTCCTGAGCGTCTGTTTCACCCAACTGAGCGATTAGCGATGCCACCATAGATTGATTATAAATATTATTCGAACTACGAATACACACTCGCCCTTTCCATTGTGGGTCAATTAAGTCCTCTAAGTTAGCGATCGTATTTTCATCCACTTTTTCTAGAGAAACCATTAACGGCCGAGCTCGCATTGATAAACCTAACCAATGCCCTTGTTCATCAAGAAGATTAATTGGCAATGTCGCAATGGCATCAGATGACGGAATAGCCTGCGTTAAACCTTGCTGTTTAGCGCGGTATAAACGACCTACATCTGTGGTTAACAATAAATCTGCGGGGCTGTATTTGCCCTCACTCTTTAAACGGGTGATTAGATTGTCTGCTTTACCCGTGACTAAATTGACTGATATACCCGTTTCTTGGGTAAATTTATCCAGTAAAGGTTTAATCAGCGCTTCTTTGCGAGCTGAATACAAATTTACCTGCTCAGCCACTACTAATGGAGACAACACAGTTGTCACAATAAACATACAAAAGCTAAAGTTTTTCAAAGAAAGTCCTATTTTACAAACAAAGATACAGGGGGTAATATTTTAATCTAATTGAGAATTATTCTCAATACCAATTTCATTCTTCATACATCAAGTAATGGCTTTGTTCCATTCCCAAGGATTCATAGGTTTTCTGAGCAATAAGGTTTTGTTTCTCGACGTATAATCTAAAACCACAGACATCTTGTTGTTCTTCAGCTAAAACCTTAACTTGGGCATATAATTTAGCGTAAATACCCTGGCGCCTAAAGTCTGGCAAAATATAAACACTCTGTACCCACCAAAAAACGCCATTACGCCAATCACTCCATTCGGTGGTTACCATTAAACTGCCAACTACTTGATCATTTTGTTCCGCAACCAAATAGAAACCTTTGTTCTCATCTGCAACCAAGGCCGATACACCCTGTGACAGTAGACCTTCATCTAATTGTTTATGTTCGGTTTCCCATGCCATTAATTGATTAAATTTAACCAATGATGTTATATCACTATGCTTAGCAACTCTTATATTAATCTGCCCCAAGGTTATTCACACTCCATTTAAATTTTAAACATAACAACGGCTGTATTGCCTTTGTTCTTTCACTAAAAAATTCACAGCGTGTCTTCAGCAAAAAAATCTCTTGGCGGTAACCTTTTCCAATATTTTCAATGTATTGACAGATGTTCCAGTTTAAAACCTGCATCTGAATCGTTGCTGTAGATTGCCATCAGCCAACACTCAGCACACATAACAAGACCTGCATCATTTAACATGGAAAATTGTTTTTAGCTTTGTAAAATACACAAAACGCAGCCTAGTTGCTTTAACGCTGAATCAATATGTTATTCAGTAATAGTTTTACAGCTTTACCTACAAAGAAACACATTTTTTTTATTAGAATGTTATTTTACCTCCAATCGACATTAATATGGTTCACAATAAAAATGAGTGAAAATAGATTAGTCTACAGTACACAAACTGGCCGCATTCAAAACAAAGAACAGAATAAAGCATCCATAAAAACAGATGGTGTTGTGCGCATTCGCCTTGAAACTAAGGGCCGAAAGGGAAAAGGTATGACAACAGTAACTGGTTTGGACTTATCTGAAAAACTATTGAAAGACTTGTGCACTCGATTAAAAAAAATGTGTGGAACAGGCGGCGCGTTAAAAAATGGGGTCATTGAAATACAAGGTGACAACCGCGATAAAATCAAAGCAACACTTGAGCAACTAGGCCATAATGTGAAACTAGCCGGTGGTTGATAGCCAGTAGTAATAAAAATTAGGAGTAACGATGCACCATCTCGCTTTGTCAGAAATCACTATCATATTAGTTGAACCTTCCGAGACACAACGAAAAATCATAATTCAACAATTAGCTGCTGTAGATATTTATCATGTTGGAGCTGTGGGTAACGTCGAACAAGCAATAGAAGCGATTACCAAACAAAATGTAGATTTAGTTGTCAGCGCCATGTACTTTGAAGATGGAACCGGACTAGATATCATAAAAAAAATCAAAAATGACGATTCCCTTGCCTCTACACAATTTATGTTGGTCTCAAGCGAAAATCGTGTCGAGAAACTTGAAGAATTTAAGCAATCTGGTGTGGCTGCTATTTTACCTAAGCCTTTTACTCCTGAAAACTTAGCAAAAGCCCTGAAAGCATCACTTGACTTGATCAACACAGATGAACTGGAACTAGAATTATTTGATGTGCAGGAAGTAAGAGTTCTTTTGGTTGACGACAGTAAACTTGCCAGAAATCATATTCGTAGAATATTAAATGGATTAGGGCTGCAAAAAATACTAGAAGCCGAAAATGGCGCAGAAGCACTTACGCTATTAAAAGACAACACATTTGATTTGGTAGTGACAGATTATAATATGCCTGAAATGGATGGCAGAGAACTATCTGAATTTATTCGTTTTACTCCTGAAACTGCGCACATACCTATTATTATGGTCACAAGTGAATCATCATCTAGTTTGCATATGGCAAATATTCACCAAACAGGTGTAAATGCATTATGTGATAAACCCTTTGAAGTGGATGAAGTACGTAAAATGTTAGTGACTTTACTCGGACAATAAACAAAAGAACAAGACGTTAATCATGATTAATAAGAAACAAAAAGTGGACATCATGTCATCATCAGAACTAGAAGAACTTAGAGTCAAAATCACTGAACTTGATACACATTTGCTAACTTTTTTAGCTAAAAGACAGCAATATACTAATCAAGTCGCTGAGACAAAAATTAAAAACCAAATCCCTGTGCGCGATCAAGAGCGTGAAGAACAGTTGTTGATTCGGTTAATAAAAGAAGGCAAGAAACACGGACTAGATGCTCATTATGTTACGAAATTATTTCATGTCATCATTGAAGACTCGGTGTTAAGTCAACAAGTACTATTAGCTGCAAGAGCTAATCCTGGGAGTAGCCTGCCCCTCAATCGCGTCGCTTTTTTAGGTGACAAAGGTTCTTACAGTTATTTAGCCACACAAAAATTCTTTTCTAGGCGTCCAGGTGAACTAATTGAAATAGGCTGTCAAAGCTTTTTGGAAATCATCAACAATGTAGAGACAAACAAAGCTGACTATGGTGTATTGCCTATTGAAAATACTTCTTCAGGCAGTATTAATGAAGTTTACGACCAGTTGCAACATACTCAGCTTTCTGTCATCGGTGAACTTACCCACCCTATTAAACATGCCTTATTAGTTAATCAAGAAACTGATATTAGCAAAATAAAAACCTTATATGCTCATCCTCAAGTTTTTGCCCAGTGTAGTCATTTTCTCGCTGAATTAGGCAATGTAGAGGTAAAACCTTGTGACAGCACTTCCGCGGCCATGTTAAAAGTGGCCGAATTAAACAAAGATGATATTGCGGCAATGGGCAGCGAAGCAGGTGGTAATCTATATGGCTTACATGCGATTAAATCAAACTTAGCCAACCAAAAAGAAAATCATAGTCGTTTTTTTGTGGTTGCTCTTAAACCTGTCAACGTGCCATTGCAAGTGCCAGCAAAAACCACATTAGTGATGTCTACCGTGCAAAAACCGGGTGCTTTAGTAGAGGCTCTTATGGTACTGCGTGACAATAAAATCAATATGACAAAACTAGAATCTAGGCCTATTACCGGCAATCCTTGGGAAGAAATGTTCTATCTTGATGTGGAAGGTAATGTGCAAGATGGACCTATGCAGCAAGCACTTGAAGAATTACAAGCTATGACCCGATACTTCAAAGTATTAGGATGTTACCCCAATGAAGAGATAAACCCCACAAAGGTTGCAGCTGTTCGTGCACTAACTGATTAAAAAGTAGTGGTGTAACATTAAAAATGGGCTTAACAGCCCTTTTTTTTGAATTCTGTTTGCCTATGATTACCTTAAAGTTAAGGTTAAGGTTAAGATTAAGGTTAAGGTTAAACTTAAGTTAAACCTTAACCCTGGCCATAAGTTCTTGAGTATGAGCTGCAATTCTAGCGAGTTCATCCGCCGCCTGACCTGATTGCAACGCCCCTAACTGTACTTCATTAGCCATATTGTTAATGCTGTTGACACTCATTGCTACTGAGCCAGAGGTGGTATCTTGCTCTTGACTCGCTAAAGCAACTGAATTGTTCAAATCCAGCATCTTCCTTATGGTACCTGCCAATTCATTCATAGCCACGGTTAATAATGAAACCAGGTGTATACCAGCATCTGCAGTCTTAGATGCTTTATGCATCCGCTCAACGGATAAATCAGATGAGCGGATCATGCCCTCTGCCAACTTGGAAATTTCAACCGTACTTTCTTGTGAACTTATCGCCAGTGCTCTTACTTCATCGGCGACGACTGAAAAACCGCGTCCAGCCTCCCCCGCCCTAGCCGCTTCAATGGCGGCATTGAGTGCCAACAAATTAGTTTGGTCTGCAATACTGGTTATTACATTTAAAACGCTGGTGATTTGATGAACTTCATCTTTTAATCCATCAATCACTTGACTCGATTCGTTTATCAAGTCTACTAAAAGCAAAATATTTTCACCCGCCACGTCGGCGCGCTGAATATTTTCCTTAAGGCTGGCTTGTGCAATATCACTTTGGGCACTAGTAGTAGAAGTTGAACCTGCAACTTCTGCAATGGAAACTGATAGCTCTTCCATTGCAGAGGCTACCATGTCGGTTTGGTCTCACTGCTGAGCGGCAACAGCTTCACTTTGTGAGGTGATTTTACTTAGCGCCTGAGAAGCAGAGGCTAACGAACCCGCATCTATTTTGATATGCCTAATAATGGTTCTAAGTTGTTGAATAAAAAATTAAAGTTGCTGGATATTTTGTCTATTTCCGGAATGCCAGATTGCTTTAATACAATGGTCAAATCGCCCTCACCCACAGTTAATGCCTAGCTCTTTAAGAGGTTTAATCAAACGGGTGGAGAAAAAAATAGTAATCAAAACAGCAACCGATATCAGAATAAGAGTTAAAACAACCGAAGTAGAAAACAACTTATCACGTAATGAAATAGCTGGCCTAAGGGCTTATTCTTCATCAATGTCTGCCATTATGGCATAACTTTGATTGCCTATTTTAAGGGGAGCATAAGCAGAAAATACCGGTACATCACGGTAATCAAAAATCAGCTTAAATCCTGTTTTTCCTGCTAGGGCTAATTTGGCAGAGTTCGAGTCCACCGGCTGAATACCCACAGAGGTATCTCTTGCCTTAATCTCTTTTGCTGCGGCTGGGTATTTACTGTGAATAATATTCAGATAATTGGTTTTATCATCAATAAAAAAACGACTTTCGTTTAACAATAAACCATCTTGGTTGACCAAGTAGGTTTCCCCTGACTCGCCAAAACCTTTTTTTTGCCATTGATTACCGTGGGTCATAATATTATTGGACGTGTCCATAGGCATTTGAAAAATCAATACCGCAACCGCTTTGCCATCAGAATAAATAGGGCTGGATGCAAAACCCGCCAGTGCATTATAAGAGGGTCTATAAGGCTTAAACTCAGTAAAAAACACTTCGTTTTCAGCGGCATTGCTGGCTAGTTTAAAGGCGTCACCAATGCCGGTATTTGCAAAAGCTCCAGAACTAATACTGGTGGCAAAATCCAACTCTTTATATACGCTATAAATTATATTGCCAGTATTAATGTCCACAATAAAAATATCGTAATAATTAAATTCATTTAAAAAGTCTCGTATTCTGGGATGAAATTTTTGGTGTATTGAGGCATAAGCGCTATTAATGGTCGGCTTATCTAAACCATCTTTTGCACCTAGCTCAAAGGAAGAGTCGACAATAAAATCGTATTGAAAAACCAAGGCAGTGTCACTTAGCCCACCTAATAGGCCAGTTGCTCCCAGTAACGGCTCAGGATTGCTAAGATTATAATGATTGGTGAAATCTTGCGAATAATATGAACTAAGCTGAGAAAGCTCTTTATGGGTAACAGCACCACGTGAAGATGTATAGGCATTAAAAGCCGGAATAAACGCCTTAGTCGCATCTATAATACTGATAAGAGTGTGACTGTGTCCTGATCTGAGACTCAATGAAGTGAACATAGCCTTGCACAGCTTCTTTAGTTTGAAAATTTTGACTAATTAATCTAAATTTTGCAGCATCAGTCAGGGACTTGGTTGGACTGTCAACGGCAATATTGACTGATATAATACCCATCAACAATATTGCTGACACAACGAGTGAAAGAACGGTAATTAAAAGACCAGTTTTTAAGGTCGTACCGATTTTTTGATTCCTTTTTATTACTATTGTTGTTGTAGTAGTAGAAAGATCATTTTCGCCACATTCCGATTTGTGACGAAAATGGCCGAATATTAGTGTACTCACTGAAGGCTTTCAAAAACGTCTGTTTATGTGCTACTTCAACCCGTTTAATACATTTTTTTGCTCGGTTATTAAGAACAAAAACCGTTGCTATTCAACCACAAAAAATCAGTTACTGGCTTAATGAACAAACGATCTTATCTAATTTACTTTCAAAATACGGTCGTCATCTGCTTTTAAGAGCAGGTTTTTACTATCGACTAGTGATTGTTTGGAGTAGTCACCAAACCAACTACCAATTTGAGAAAACTGTTTGATAAATTCGCCTTTATTGCCCTCCTCAACTAGTGTGATAGCTTGTTCAAATCTACCTATAAATCTTTTCAATAAGTCAACGCTATCTGCATTATTGAAGATAATATCAGCATACAAACTGGGATCCTGAGCAAATAGTCTACCAACCATTGCCAGCTCTAAGCGATAAATAGGTGAGCTGAGTGCGATAAGACGCTCCAATGGTGGGTTTTCACCAGCCAAATGGGCACCAAACACAAAACTACAAAAATGCCTCATGACCTGAATGAATACCATGGCATCATCATGCTCTTTAGCAGTGGTTTGCTGTAATATGCCTCCCCAAATACGAATTTGTTTTAATAACCATTCATATTCCTCGGCATTACGTCCATGGCACACCACTACTACCTGTTTCACCAAACTAGCTATATCAGGCCCGAACATAGGGTGTAGTCCTAGTACAGGACCTTTATGCGCAGCCATCATCGCAGCTAGTGGTTTTTGTTTCGTACTGGTAATATCCACTAACACACAATTTGAAGGTAAATTTGTTAGTCTAGATATTATGCTTTCAGTTAACTTGATGGGCACTGCGACTAACACTAAACCTGCATCATCAAGAATAGTATCTGCATTTGGCCAATCGTTTAGTTCAAGTAACTGAACTAAATATCCACTTCGTTTAAACATATCCACAAAAATTTTGCCTAAGGCGCCTGCACCACCGACCACCACAATTTTCTTTATTTGTGGATTAGTGCATAAATAGTCAACATTTTGAGTGTGGTAAGACTCGCGCATGATCCTGCGTAACAAATCTTCAACTAAAACTGGGGATACCTTTTGTTGCTCTGCTTCTGCTCGCCTTTTTGCAATCAACTCAGCTTCGCGCTCAGGCACATAAATAGGTAAGCCAACTTGACTCTTATACTTACCCACTTGGGCTGTAATTTTTGCCCGTTTCGACAACAATTGAACTAACTGGCTATCAATTTCATCAATTTTTTGTCTCAGTTGGTCGAGATCATCGGGTGATACGGGCATAACTTTTCCTATTCCTCGGCGTCAATAAGCCTATTTAATCGCATTGGTAACACGGTTATCAACTTATCTCTCATATGATTAATCAAATCTTCTGTAGTTTCCCAGTTAATACAACCATCTGTGATAGATATACCATATTCTAAATCGGCAGGGGTTTTACCCGAACTACTTTGGTTACCATGATTCAAGTGACTTTCTAACATGATACCAATAACCGATTCATTGCCTTCAAGGATTTGGTTAACGACGTTTTTCGCCACCAAAGGTTGCCTGCGAAAGTCTTTGCTAGAATTTGCGTGACTGCAGTCAATCACTAAACCTGCACTCAAATTTGCCTTGTCCAATTCAACTTCACAGTCTGCGACACATACAGAGTCATAATTAGGCTGCTTACCACCACGTAAAATAATATGTCCATCAGAATTACCTTGGGTGGTGATCACGCTAACTTGACCTTCTCCGTTAATTCCCATAAAACTATGGCCAGATGCAGCTGATTGCAATGCATTAATGGCTATATCCAAACTTCCATCAGTACCATTTTTAAAACCTACTGGCATAGATAACCCACTGGCCATTTCTCTGTGAGTTTGTGATTCAGACGTACGTGCACCGATAGCAGACCAACTAAATAATTCCGCTAAATATTGTGGGCTTATTGGATCAAGTGCTTCGGTAGCGACAGGTAATTCTAATTCTGCCAACCAAATCAATAATTCTCGTGCTTTGCGTAAACCTGTTTCAATATCAAAAGTATCGTTAATATGAGGGTCATTTATCAACCCTTTCCAACCCACTGTGGTGCGAGGTTTTTCAAAATATACTCGCATAACAATGTATAAGGTATCTTTGCAGCTTTCATGCAACTCTTTGAGTTTAATTGCATATTCTTTTGCAGCTTCAATGTCATGTATGGAGCAAGGACCACATATCAACAAAAATCGATGGTCTTTACGATGCAAGATATCACTAATAACCTGTCTAGATGTCTGTACAACCTGCAAAGCTGAATCGCTTACAGGTAACTCAGACTTCAACGCTTGGGGTGTCACTAATACTTTTTCTGAGGAAATATTAATGTTGTTAATGCTGTCACGTAACATAATTTGACTCTTATTAGATAAACTTAAATTTTGCGTTGAATCAATCTATTAGGAGACACTTAGACCCTAGCACTTCTAGAATATTCACACCGTAAAGATTTAAATACACCGCAAAATATATTTTTTTAGATATTTAATTGACTTTTTACCAGCCATTGTACTTCACAACAAGTTTTAATTGCTTTTATGAGTTTGCATGCTTATTTTTCAAGCAAAACACACATAGGAGTAGTCGAAAAACAATTTAAAAATTTTATTTTATTGTTTCAGAATTACCGTAGGCTTCGAAAAGCTAACGATTAAAAAACAAGTCAAACAGAGTGTTTAAACAGTAAGATAAACATAACTTGATTGGCTCTCAAGAGATAAGCCCAGCACTAATAAACACAAAATACTCTGCGACTCTCATCCCTAACATTGCCACTAATACTTCACCTAGTGAAACAAAGCCAGTAAAGATTATTACCATTCTAGAAAAATTTGCCAAGAAATCGCCGCTTAATATGTTGTTTAACACAGCAGCTTCGGCCGTCCAAGGTTCTATCGCATTGAAAATAAAATTTGATAATATTGCCCATAATTATCATATTATAAACAAAAAAAATAATCGCAGGATCAAATAACTTGTTTACAAACTTTTCAACTTTGAACAATACGTGCATCGGTTAGTTTAACTCGACATATAACAGCTCCACTTTTCATGTTGAATATTATTTATCAGAGATAATTTTGCTATAACCAATAACAATATAAAATCTATTAACAACAGTGCTAACTGGTCATTAAATCTCTCAACTCAAAAATTTAATGACTTTGGCGGGAACACCTGCCACAACAGTATTAGCAGCAACATCTTTATTGACTACTGCACCTGCTGCAATCACTGCATTATCGCCAATATTCACACCTTCTAATATCTTAGCGCCCATACCAATCCACACGCTATTACCGATATTGATTGGTTTGGCTTTTTCTATACCTTTATTGCGTTTGAGGGGATCCAAAGGATGAGTAGACGTTGAAATCATTACACCAGGAGCGAGCATCACATCATCACCAAAGGTCACAGGGGCCGCATCTAAGATAACTAAACCATGATTAGCGTAAAAATTTTTACCCGTAGTAATGTTATACCCATAATCACAATAAAAACTCGGCTCAATCCAAGCGCCTGCGCACTGGCCAAACAGTGATTTAATAATTTTTCGCCCGCCCTTTCTATCATCAATATCGCAATGATTAAATTGCTGACAAAGGCGTTTAGCGTTAGCTCTGTCTTGCTGTAATGTTTTGTTACTGGGAAAATACTCAAGCCCTTGCAACATTTTTTGTTTTTCGGTTAAGTCGCTCATATTATCCCTCCTAAGCTTATTTTTAAATAACGTCAGGTCACAAATCGCCACGCCACAAAACGCCTGACTTTTTGTCCCTGTGCCATCTCAACAGTTTTAACGTCGGTGATACCCAACTCAAGAAGACTTTTGTATATGTGGATCAGATTTTCTTTCTTAGAAACTAAACAGCTAAACCAGTCTATTTGACTCGCATACTCGCAGCTTTCAGCAATCATTCGCTGGATAAATAGTAGTTCGCCGCCCTCGCACCACAGCTCATTTGATTGACCAGAAAAATTAAGTGCCGCAGTGTGCTTTTGGGTACTTAAATGGCTCCCTCGCTTTGACTTGTTTTTGGCTAGATTCTTAATTTTTCGTTGGGAAACTGCTTTGGCTTGCTGTGCTGATTGATGAAAAGGCGGATTACACATACAAAAAGAAAAGTGTTCACCTGTCTTAACCACACCAGTGAAAATATGCTGTTGGTCACGTTGTTGTCTAACATTAATGTGATTAGTTAAAACAGAGTTTGAACTGATAATAGTGTTAGCCGATTTAATCGAAACAGGATCGATGTCCGTGCCCACCATCTTCCAATCATAGGATCTAGTCGCAATAATCGGATAGATAACATTTGCACCGGTACCAATATCTAATCCTTTAATGGTGTTACCTTTAGGCACCACATCTTTATTATCTTTGGCTAATAAGTCTGCTAGATAATGCACATAATCAGCCCGACCTGGAACGGGAGGGCACAAATATCCAACAGGCACATCCCAAAATTCAACCTGATAATAATGGGATAATAAGGCAGCGTTTAGAGCTTTCACAGCATTTGGGATGGCAAAATCTATAGTGTTATTACCATCAGGCTTAATCAATATATATGCCTGCAAAGCAGGATAACTCTGAACTAGCTGCGCTAACGGATAGCTATCTTTATGTAAGTTTCGGGGATGTTTCAATGTCTGACACTACTCTATTTGACTTTGAGATAACATATCTAAAGCCAAAGCCTCTGCCACTTTAATGCCATCAATTCCTGCCGACCAAATTCCTCCCGCATAACCTGCTCCTTCTCCAGCTGGATATAAACCACCCGTATTAATACTTTGTAGGTTTTTGCCACGTTTGATACAAATGGGTGAAGAAGTGCGGGTTTCGACACCCGTCAACAAACCATCAGCTTTAGCAAACCCTTTGATTTTTTTGTCAAAAGCAGGAATGGCTTCTTGAATAGCCTCAATAACAAAGCTTGGTACTACCTTGGATAAATCGGTTAAAGTGATACCTGGCGTATAAGACGAATTCACTTTACCTAGTTGTTCACTGGATTTACCCTGTAAAAAATCTCCAATCAACTGCGCAGGTGCGTGATAATTTTCACCGCCTATTTTGTAGGCAAGTTCTTCAAGTTCGCGTTGTAAGGCAATACCCGCTAGCGGGTGCTCTGGGTAATCTTGTTCGGGCGTAATGCCTACTACTATGGCGCTATTTGCATTACGTTCATGGCGTGAATATTGGCTCATGCCATTGGTCACGACTCTACCCGCTTCAGAGGCTGCCGCCACTACCGTACCACCTGGACACATACAAAAACTATAAACCGAGCGACCATTTTTACAGTGATGCACCAATTTATAGTCAGCAGCACCTAAAATAGGATTACCCGCATTATTTCCAAACCGGCTCTCATCTATCATCGACTGTTCGTGTTCTATTCTAAAACCAATTGAAAATGGTTTAGCTTCAACGTAAACGCCTTGCTCATGTAACATTTCAAAGGTATCCCGTGCACTATGTCCCACGGCCAAAACAGCATGTTCACAAGCCAAATATTCATCGCTCGACAAATGTAGTCCTTTGAGTTTTTGCTCTTGGATATCTAACTTATCGACTCTAGTACCAAATCGAATTTCACCGCCTAACTCGGTGATTTGTGCACGCATTTTTTCTACCATATTGACCAGCTTAAAGGTGCCGATATGAGGTTTACTAACATACAAAATTTCATCTGGTGCGCCAGCGGCCACAAACTCATTTAGTACCTTGCGGCCATAATGTTTGCGGTCTTTGATTTGACTATATAATTTTCCATCCGAAAAAGTACCTGCCCCGCCTTCTCCAAATTGCACGTTTGACTCCGTATCAAGGGGCTTGTTACGCCAAAAACCAAATACGTCTTTAGTACGTTCACGCACCGCTTTTCCGCGCTCTAAAACGATGGGCTTAAATCCCATTTGCGCCAATATTAAGGCCGCAAATAAGCCGCAAGGACCAAGACCAATAACCACTGGGCGAGAGCTCAGGTTTTGTGGAGCTTGCGCAACAAACTTATAGGTCATGTCTGGCGTTTCGCGCACATGGGGATCATTGACAAACTGTGTTAACAGCTCGGTCTGATTAACAACCTCAATATCAACAATATAAATCAATAAAATATCTGTTTTATTGCGCGCATCATAAGCACGTTTAAATACCTCAAAAGACAACATATCTTCTGCGGCAATTCCCAACTTATGCAAAAGGGCAGCGGGCAATGCCTCTTCATTATGATTTAATGGTAATTTAACTTCGTTTAAGCGCAACATATGATTTCCAATGAACAAATATAAACAATCCACCTATATCCGGCGAAAACCTTCATTTACGAAGGAGCTATATTTTATGTCAGATAGAGAGCTTAGGATAGGTAAATTCGTTATTGAATTAGACACACAGCGCTTGTTTTTTGCTTGGGCTCCTTTATGATCGTCAGATGATCAAAATAAAACATCGATACCCACGTCCATGACCTTTGTAGTCACTGATAGCTGCATCAAATGTAAATTTACCGATTGTGTATCTGTATGCCCAGTAGATGCTTTTTATGAAGGTGAAAACTTCTTAGTGATCCATCCAGACATTTGCATTGACTGCGGCCTTTGTGTTCCAGAATGTCCAGTAGATGCGATATTTGAGGACAATCACTTACCAAAGGATCAACAGCACTATTTGCAGCTTAACGCCGAATTATCTGAAGTATGGCCAAATATAATTGAATTAAAAGCGCCTCCTGAAGATGCAGAAGAATGGACAGGCGTAGACAACAAACTACCTTTACTCATCAAATAAACACTTATCTTTGGCCAAAAATTTATTAATATTAGCATCAGATAGCAAAAACCCGCCAGAAGGCGGGTTTTCTTATTAAGTTAACGGTAACGCAAAAATTAAATTAACCTAGCTTTTCTTTAATACGTGCAGAACGACCAGAGCGTTCACGCAAGTAATAAAGTTTAGCACGACGAACAGCACCACGACGTTTCACTTCAATAGAACTGACTGCCGGGCTGTGTGTTTGGAATATACGCTCAACACCTTCGCCGTTAGAAATCTTACGAACTGTAAAAGCAGAATGTAGGCCACGGTTACGTTTAGCGATTACAACGCCTTCGTAGGCCTGAAGACGTTCTTTTTCGCCTTCCTTAACGCGTACTTGCACAACTACTGTGTCACCGGCACTGAATGCTGGAACGTCAGTTTTTAGCTGCGCTTCTTCAATTTTCTTGATGATATCTTGATTTACTTTACTCATCATATCCTCTCATTTTAGATTAACTGTCATTATGCTGCGGCAAACTTTGTAGAAATAAATCTAACAACTTTTGCTGCTCCTCAGTCAGAGCTAAATCGTTTAATAATTCAGGGCGTCGTTGCCAGGTTCTACCTAACGACTGTTGTAACCGCCACTGCCTGATTTTTTCGTGATCACCACTTAACAGCACCTTAGGAACAAGCTCACCGTCCAAGTTTTCTGGCCGGGTATAGTGCGGACAATCTAACAAGCCATGACTAAAAGAATCTTGCTCGGCAGACTGTTGATGCCCTAACACACCGGGTACAAACCTTGAAACTGCATCCATTAAGATCATCGCAGGCAATTCGCCACCACTTAACACGTAATCACCAACTGACCATTCCTCGTCAACGTGTGTTTGTATTACGCGTTCGTCAATACCTTCATATCGACCAGCAACTAGGATCAGACTTTCATTTTTTGAAAGCTGTTTCACGCCTACTTGATCTAGCTTTTTCCCTTGGGGAGAAAGGTAAATCACTTTTGTTTTTCTTCCTGCAGCCTGTTTGGCTGCCAGAATAGCGTCTTTTAATGGCTGAACCATCATCAGCATGCCAGGTCCACCACCGTATGGCCGGTCGTCAACAGTGCGATGTTTGTCTACAGTAAAGTCTCTTGGATTAAAACACTCTACATTTAACAATCCGTTTTTCACGGCTCGCCCTACTACTCCCTGCTGGGTAAAAGTCTGGAACATTTCTGGAAACAGACTAATAACACCATACCAACGACTCGGTTCCCGACTAGTTTCTTGCATTAAAATGCAGGATCCCAATCGACTGTGATCGTTTTCGCCTGCCGGTCCACTTGCTTAATCACTTGATCTAACAAATAAGGAACCATGCGTTCTTTTTGACCAAAAGCATCATTCAAATTGGCTTTGACTAACAACACGTCATTAGCACCAGTTTCGAATAATTCTTTAATCACACCCAAGTTGTAACCTTTATCGGTCACTACTTGCATGCCGACCAACTCACGCCAATAAACATCGTTGTCATCTAATTCAGGTAGCATTTCTGCTTTAATAGAAATCTCAAGATTTTTGATGCGTTCAGCATCGTCTCGATCTTCTACCCCAATTAATTTGGCAACTAAACCTTTATTGTGGGTTCGCCACTGGTCTACGACATACTCGTTGCTTTCTTGCACTTGGCCCAAAAGCCAAGGAGTGTAAGCAAACACGCCGTCTAAATCGTGGGTATGAGAGGTGATTTTGACCCAACCTTTAACACCGTAAGGTGCGCCGATTATGCCAATCACTAATGTGTCAGACGCAAGACTCATTTCTTAAACCCTTTTTTGCAACTGCAATTAAGCAGCTACTTTTTGTGCATCTTTTACCAAGCGTGCAACACGGTCAGATAAGCCTGCGCCTACTCCAACCCAATGCTCAACACGGCCTAAGTCCAAGCGTAAACGCTCTTCTTGACCCATTGCAGTTGGATTGAAAAAACCGATATTTTCAATAAAACGGCCATCGCGTGAACGACGACTGTCTGCAACCACTACTTGATAAAATGGACGCTTTTTAGCGCCACCACGCTGTAAACGAATAGTAACCATATATGCCTCAAACTCGTTGTAGCGTTAACGTTAACTTAATTTACCTATAAATCCGTCAATTATTAGCCAGATAAAAGGCCGCGACATTGTACGGGTTTGAAGCAGTTATGCAAGGTTAATTATAATGGGAGGGAAGATTATTTAGTCTGAATGACAGATGTTGTATTAGGATTGTATTGTGAATGGCTGGTTTTATACTCATACCATCAAAAATAGGGGATGAGTAATAGGAAAAACAAAAACATAGGTTAAGGCAATCCATCCTATTTTGGTGACTGCATACCCATAGTTGTACACCGCTAATACCCTCCAGTCTGGGGATTAAATGGCCTGGCTAAAAGCAGCTACAGGAGCATATACTTAATGCCTAGTGATACCTGTTCACAAAACAAAAAGTCTCACGTTATTGATCAACGTTTCATCCTTAATGATACGCACAATATCCAAGCCATCAACTACACCTGAATACTTAACGTAAACATGATCAGCTTCTATTAGGGCTGACTAACTCATTGCACGAATCTTTATCTCTGGCCGTGTTAATACAGATAAAACATATTTTTTGCTTGGAGAATAAGAGGTGGTTTTAACGTCATCAGAACTGTCTTTGGGCTATAAAAGACATAATTTAGTCATGTATATGCCTTGTAGTGGCATACTTCACTGCGGAAACTTATGACACCAACCTGCCAGTCTATAATTGTTGTCTTTAGACAACAGTAGGAATTAAGTAGCAGCAGTTAGGGATCAGGTGTTCTGCCCTCATAGAAACGACTTTCAAACACCTGCCCCCACAAGTCCATCATTCGCTGCAAAAACCTTCTCTATAGATTAACAATCTCCTAATAGTTTAGAGAGGGGGTCACATTAACTACTCAATATTTTAAGGGGTAATGACAAAGCACCGTTATCTGTTTGGCCCACAAACCAAATAATGGCACTTAAGCCACCCAAAGTGATGACGTACCACAAAATGGAAATGATTTGTGCATAACGGTTAAGAGGCAATAGCTCACTTAGGTGACGGCGTTTATATTCAAATAGTATTTCCACACTACCTATAGCAAGTAAAAAACCTAATAAAGCCAAACCAAAGTGATAACTGACATAAACACCTAACATGGCTCCCAGTGCGCAGGCGACTATACCCACACGAGAGTTAATCGAAAAAGCGATACTTTTTAAAACATGCCCACCGTCTAATGGCAATACAGGCAGCATGTTAAATAAATTGAGTAGTGCATTAAATACGGCTAAACCTGCCAGTATTTCAATGTCAGTGATCCAATAGCCGACCAAACATGCCAAAGATAATATTAAACCAAAAAAGGGGCCCATTATTGAAATAACAATATCTTGCCAACGCGTATTAATTTTGTCATCGCTTAACGCTAGGCCACCAACAAATGGAATGAGGTAAATACCTTTGGTTTTCAAACCAAAGTATTTCATCGCCTTGATATGACCATATTCATGAAAAACGAGACAAAGAATAAGTGCTATTGCAAACTCAATTGAAAACAACCAGCTATAAGCTGCTAAACTACCCGCGGCAAATAACACTTTAATGACCTTAGCACTTTTCAATAATTTTAAACCCAAACCTGCCATACCAATTAAACTAAACTTCATGGGTCGTTTTTTATCTTGGGTATGCTTACGTTGTTCTATATCTTTTTCAGAGAGGGTGTTTTCTTGTAATATTTCGTCGTTAATTAATAACTGAAATTGCAGGTCAAAAGGCTGCCAATTTAATGAACCGTTTAACTCAACGCGTAATTCACCTTCTTCACTTTGCAAAGGAAATTTATGCGAGAATCCGCTGTTATTGGCATTCGCATTAATTTGCGAGACACATTGATCATCCCAATAAAGTTGTTGCCATC
>JAWUXU010000076.1:0-27374 GCA_034111145.1 Paraglaciecola sp. | reverse complement strand
CGTATTATTATATTCATCCATCCCATTACCCTAATCGCTTGCACAATCATCAGACTCAACGAAAAGAATGAATATACCCCCTTCCTAATAAGTTGTTTTTTATAACAATTAACTCTCCACACTTTATTCTCCACACTTTATCCAAAAATTTTAAAAGAATAATTTTATGGATTTCATCTAGTACATTACCATCACTTTAATGTGTTTTTTGGGGAGGGATGCTGCACTCATTTATTATTTCCATTATTGACTTTGATACTGGAGTAGAGCAAAAATCCAGCGCTCTGACTGTATGATGATTTGTGAGTCATTGCATTGGATGAAAATCAAGTAACGGACTCAGGTGGTACTGGGTTATTAGCGAACTTGATCCTGAAAATAATCCCTGCGACTTCTGCTAATTTTACCGTCGCTACTCTCGCATCAACTTCTGATAGTTTTTATCTGGCAGAACATATCTTTCATGTATCAGAGATCATTGCTGTTTTAATCGCCACGTTAGCAGCTAAAGATGCTTATGGGGATTATGGCTGCTTTTGTTACGCCCTTAATTGCCAGCTATGTGTTCATTGGCTTTGGTCAGTTTGTGTTAATAAACCAGTATAATGGAACTATGCACCTGTTATGGTTTGGGGTGCTTGTCGCGGGGTGGTTTTCGCGGGGTGCTTGTCGCGGAGTAGTTGTCGCGGGGTAGTTTTCGCGTAGTGCTTCCCACAGCTCTGATACTTTCATTGCCAATCGAATGGATTACTGGTGGACAATACAACCCATTGGACTTGGTGTGGTATTGTTTTACTGAGGGGTCCAAGGGACAATTAACCCGTGCTTAGTCAACAAAATCTAATTCAAATAGACAATTGATTAGGAGGATATGTTTAAGGTTAACACACCCACGCTTATTCTAATGAACTGCCTAAGTCGGTAAATATTTCAATGATGTCATCTCGCTCAATTTTACGCATATTAAGCACGTACATGATTTGTAACAACAAATCTGCACCCATGATCCCCTTGTTAACTTTATTTCTAAGGTTGTCTGCGCTTTGATGTATCCCTATATTAGATAGTCTGTCGCTGAGGTCTTGATACTTTGTGCCACGCTTTGACATTTCAGCCTTAAGCAAACGTTGAACCAGTTGTCGCCAATCGGCAGCAAGCGATGGTATTGTACTATTTGATTTTTCATATGTTGTTTCATCATTATTTTTGGACATGATTTAAACTTTTACCAGATAAACAAAAGTGAAGTATATTTTACATTTAAAACAAATAAATATCAAATGTTGAAAATATAATTTGACTTATTAACTTTATATTGACTAAACTGTGCATGCAATATCACTGATGGTTAACATCTTTGAATTACATTTTAGTCATTAGCCTTACAGGAGAGTAGCCATGACTTGGGATCTTAACCAACTTGAGACCCTTTTAGCAGACAACCAAGATTTGGTTGTCACTAATGAAGATAATTGTTTATTAGTAGCAAACAGCGACGGAATTGATGCTTGGTTAGCCATTAGTGGTGAACAAATTTTAGTTGAAACACTATTATTTGCCAAGACTGAAGTCAAAAACTGTGATGCATTAAATGAAGAAATTTTAAAAACGCACATGATATTCCCACTAACAACAGTTGGCATATCACAAGTCGCTGGTGAAGAATATTACACCGCATTTGGTTCATTAAGCTCCCAGTCAAAAGCTGAAAGTATAATGATTGAGCTAACCACCCTGTTTCAAAATGTCGAAGCATTTTTAGATGCTTACCAAGACCATTTGCAGTAACATTTTTTATAAATTAGGAGAAAGAATATGTCAGTTTGGAGAAAATTAGTCACTGCCGTAAAAGGTGGAGCAACTGAAGCGGCGCAATCTGTAGCCGATAGTCAGGCCATCCGTATTCTTGAGCAAGAAATTCGCGAAGCCAAAGACGAGCTCCGAAAGTCAGATCACGCCAGAACTCAAATATTGGCCAAGTGCAAGCTAGCTCAACAAAAAGTAGACAGTTTGCAAGCTTCCGTCGAACAATATGAGGCACATGCTCGCAAGGCTGTGGATACTGATCGTCAGTTAGCCTTGGATTGTGCACAAAAAGTGGGGGATTTACGTGCTGAACAAGATGGCGAGCAGAAGTACCTTGACCAGTTTAAACAATCAGAGAAACAGCTGGCTGTTAATATTAAGCAAGCTAAATCAAACCTAAAACGCTTAGAACAACAGGTTGATATGGTAAAGGCAACCGAGTCCGTGCAAAAAGCTCAGGTTGCAGTGTCATCTCGTCATTTGGGCGCTAACAGTAAAATGAAAACCGCCACTGAATCGTTGTCACGAATTCAAGACAAACAAAACTTACGTAATGCTGAATTACAAGCAGCGGAAGAACTGGCAACTGAAGGTTCTAGTGATGATTTGAGCAAACGTTTAGCGCAAGCAGGTATAGCTGGCGGTAATGCGTCTGCAGATGACGAACTCAGTCGTATATTAGGTAAATAATTCATTGGCATTTGAAGTGAAGCAAGACAAATCACATGATGTTTCCTAAATTACGCAAAATGTTGGTTCGAGTGTTTGCTGAGATGCGCTGGTACAGTATTGTACTGGCGCTTCTTTTTTATGGAATGACCAGTTGGTTACTGATGTATATTGCGGGTGAAGAAACATTAACCCAATCAGTAGACTTCATTTATTGGTTGGTTGTTACAGGATCAACAGTAGGTTATGGTGATCTGTCACCCAGCACCACTGCAGGCAAATATTTAGTATCCTTTTATATTATTCCAATAGGCCTAAGTATTTTTGCCCTTGTTTTGGGACGTATTGCAAGTTGGGTATCGAATCAATGGCAAAAAGGAGCAAGGGGTTTGAAAAGTTTAGATATTGAAGATCATATTCTTGTGCTGGGATGGAATGGTCATCGCACTATCCGTTTGCTAGAACTTTTAATCCGAGAAAGAAGTTTCATCAAAGACGACCCATTAATAGTGCTATGTGTAAGAGCTGATATCACCAATCCTTTGCCTGGCCAAATTGAGTTTGTCAAAGTGACCACCTTTAGCAACGACACCGATATGGACAGAGCCTGCGTAGCCAAAGCCCGCGTTGTGTTAATGGACAATCCAGAAGATGATTTAACCATGACCACTGCTTTGTATTGCAGCCAGCGTAATCCCAATGCTCAAATGGTGGCTTATTTTAATGATGAAAGCTTAGTTAGTTTATTACAAAAGCACTGTCCTAATGTGGAATGTACACCTAGCGTGGCAGTGGAAATGTTAGCGAAGTCAGCTTTTGATCCCGGTTCTAGCTTGTTACACCACGACCTACTCGATATTAATCATGGTCAGGCACAATATTCAGTCAATATTCCAACTCACATCCCACCAATAAAAGTTGAGCATCTTTTTGAAACCCTCAAACGTAAATATCATGCGACCTTAATTGGCATGTCCAAAGCAGATGAAAGATTAAATATTCAAGTTAATCCAGACTTAAACCTAATGCTTTCGCCTGGTGACAAAATTTTCTATATAGCTGATGAGCGTATTATCGACTTGCATTGGCATGACTTCGTTGAAAGGTAAATAGGCCCTCTTATGTTCAGTAAATTATTTGGTAAAAAAGACACCGAAACAAAACCTAAAGCACCAGAAATTATGGGTTTGTACTTAGGCGGCTCGTTTGAACTGGATCCTCTTAAGCTACGCTTAATTGAGCCAGAACTGATGATTGAAAAAGCGGCTAGCCATCACCTTATTCAAGCAGTCGGTGAAGTAAATTTAGATACCGGTGGCAAAATTTTGCGTTTTTACACCGATGATGATGCTTTTTTGCAGGTTATCTTAGATGGTGGCGATACAGAAAATCACATCACAGATGTAAAGCTATGGTATTTTTACGAAACAAAAACCATTGGCTCAGAAGCGCAGTGGAAACAAATTATTGCTTCAGGCGTATCCAAACCTACTTATATACTTGATGACGAAGAATATCAGCGTGTCTGGGATGCAGTAGGAGAAGAGTCTCCCCCTGTCGCTATGACAGAAAAAACCTATGAAGAAGATGGTGACACCAGTGAGACCGATCAATTTGTGATGTTGTATGAACGTCAGCTCGAAGGTGACGAAACTGAGACATTACTGATCACCGCTGAAGAAAAATTGATTAATAACAATTTTGATCGTTGCTTAGTCATCAGTACTGGCTTTAATATTGGCCAAGCAGATATTACGATCAACGGCTAACGCCTATGGTACGCTCAGTCAAATACCACCCAGTAAAGAAAGGATAAATAATGGACGCATTAATAAATTCAGTATCAGGCTTAGGTAACTTTGCGCTGTATTTTGCAGTTTCAATCTTATTGTTGTTTTTGTTTAAGGTGGTGTACGCTTTTGTTACTCCTCATAATGAGTGGGAACTAGTAAAAGTACATAAAAACCAAGCCGCAGCCATCGGTTTTGGTGGTGCCATGATAGGTTTTAGTATTGCCTTAGCAGGTGCTGTGGCTAACTCAGAATTCTTAATCGATTTTGTAGTATGGGGGGTTGTGGCAATCGTTGCTCAATCGTTTGCTTTTGCTTTATTACGTTTTACCTTCATGCCTAAAATTGCTGACCGAATTGACAAAAATGAAGTGTCTGCAGGGACTATTTTGGCTGCGGTTTCCATTTCTGTTGGGCTGCTTAACGCTGCTTGTATGAGTTACTAGGAGAGTTTTATGCAATCCAATAAAACCAAGCGTTCCAAGTCAATTAACCTGACAAGTATGCGCAAAAGCTTCAGTGTTAAACCGCTAGCATTAGGCGTTGCGGCTATCTTTCTTTCGTCTTGTGGTGACAAGCAGGAAGCGTCGGTATTTACCAGCGTTAATGACTGTACTGATGCAAACCCTGAATTTGCTGAGAAATGCAAAGCTGCCTATGAAGACGCATTAAAAGAAGCAGAACGTACAGGCCCTAAATACAATACCCAGAGGGATTGTGAATCTGAATTTGGCAACAACCAATGTAACGTTGTTCAAAACGGATCAGGTTCATTCTTTATGCCATTTATGGCCGGCTATATGTTAAGTAACTTAATGTCGCCAAGAGGCTATTACTCTCAGCCCATGTTTACTTCTTCTTCTAGAAATTCATCTTACAGAAGTCGATGGATTGGTGCTGATGGCCAAGACTTTGGTGACAATCGCCGCAGAACCATGCGTGTCAGTGAAAAAGCATTAAAACCTAAGCCAACTGTGAATAAAACCATGAGTCGTGGTGGATTTGGTAGCAGTGTGCGGGCTAAATCCAGTTGGGGCAGCAGCTCTAAAAGAGGTGGTTGGGGTGGTTAACCAAGGTTGTAAAGGCTTAATACTACGTGAGCTACATTAATATAATGCTAAGTAAACACTAAGAGCATGTTAAGAGTTGCTATCCCTGAACGTGCTAATTGGAAAAGAAAAGCCGAAGAGTTCGGCTTTAAATTCCATACCATGCACGGTGAAGCTTATTGGGACGAATCGGCTTATTATCAGTTTTCTCTAAGACAAATTGAACAAGACTTGGAAGCACCTACTGAAGACATTCATCAGATGTGCTTGGCAGTGGTAGACAAGGTTGTAGACTCTCCGGAATGGCTAGAAAAATTCCAAATCCCACAGCACTTTTGGCAGCAGATTACTGATTCATGGAAAAAACAAGATCCTAGTTTATATTCCCGTTTAGACTTTGCTTATCATGGCAAAGGCCCAGCCAAGCTTTACGAAAACAATGCTGACACACCCACGTCTTTGTACGAATCAGGATTTTGGCAGTGGTTATGGTTAGAAGAACAAGTCAATCTCGGTAAGGTGGCCAAACAAGCTGATCAATTTAATTCATTACAAGAGAAGCTAGTACATCGATTAGCCATCATTGCCAAACATTACGATATTAGTCAGATGCACTTTGCCTGTTGTCAAGATACGGATGAGGACCGCGGTACCGTTCAGTATTTACAAGATTGCGCTAAGGAGTCAGGCTTAAGCAACGACTTTGTATTTATTGAAGATATTGGTCTCGCTGATTGTGGTAGCTTTAGTGATTTACAAAACAATAAGATTCAGACTTTGTTTAAACTTTACCCATGGGAGTTTATGCAACGCGAAGAGTTTGGTCAGTCTATGGAAAAAGCACAGGTGAATTGGCTAGAACCTATCTGGAAATCAATTTTATCGAACAAAGCTTTAATGCCGATGTTATGGAAGTTATTTCCCAATCATCCAAACCTGCTGCCTGCATATTTCGAAGATGAATTAAACAAAGCGACTGAAACCAAGCTGGTCAAAAAACCAATATTCTCCCGAGAAGGTGCCAATATTAGCGTAATTGAAGACGGTAAAACCGTGTTACATGCCGATGGCCCCTATGGAGAAGAAGGTTTTATTTATCAGGCTTATTACCCTCTGCCCAAATTTGGAAATCATCATACTTTGATAGGTTCGTGGTTAGTGAATGATCAAGCTGCGGGTATTTCGGTAAGAGAAGATTCATCGGCTATTACCCAAGATGGGTCACGTTATTTACCACATATTATTTTGTGACAATTTGACATAACTATTGTGACGTTTATCCGTCAGAATCTAATTATTGGTCCCTACAACGTATTAATCTATTAATGAATTCTATGAGCAAACCTTTGAACAACAACCAACATATCCGTTTAGTGCTAGCCATTTTTTTGCTGTTTAGTGTGATTGAAGTCATCAATTTATTCACCGGGCGTATGCTCAGTCAATTAGGCACTATTCCTCGTTATGTCCCCGGACTTAAAGGCATTATCTTAGGGCCATTTGTACATGGCAGCTTGCAGCATTTTTTCTCGAATATTGTACCGCTGTGCATATTTAGTTATTTATTACTGCAATATGGTTTAAAGCGCTATTTGCAAGTGACATTATGGATCATGCTTATTACTGGTTTATTTGTGTGGTTATTTGCCAGACCAGCGACACATATAGGCGTAAGCGGTGTGATTTACGGCTATTTTGGTTATTTAGTTTTGGCCGGCTTTTTAAGTGGAAAATTTAAACTCATTATTATTTCAGTATTAATTGCATTTTTTTACGGTGGGCTAATTTTTGGCATTTTACCTTCTAGCCCTTTTGTTTCTTGGGAGTCTCACTTATTTGGTTTAATAGCCGGCTTAGCTGCTGCAAAATTATGGGCAAAACCTTCGATCTAAACTTAGAATGCGAATACAATGTCCACAAGTAGTATTATGTTTAATAACAGGTATTCAATGAGCGGAAACAAACCACAAAAAAAATCAGGCATGTTAGGTAATCTAGCTTTTAATATTATCATCCCTGTTTTGATTTTAACCAATCTCAGCAGCAATGAATATTTGGGGCCTGCTTGGAGTATTGTTGCCGCCCTTATATTCCCTATTGGCTTTGGCATTTGGGATCTCAAACAAACGTCCAAAATAAACCCGTTTTCAGTGCTTGGCATTGTCAGTGTTTTTTTAACTGGCGGTATAAGTTTGTTAGAACTACCTGCTGAGTACATTGCGATTAAAGAAGCAACTATACCCGCTATTATTGGTATTGCTGTTTTGATCACACAAAGAACCAGTAAACCTTTATTAAAAGTGTTTGTGCTTAGTGAACAAATTATTAATTGGCAAAACCTCAATCAATCTCTCGCAAATTCGGGCACCAGTGCCATCTTTGAGAAAAAAATGGCCATTAGCTCTTATATTGTTGCCGCATCTTTTTTCCTGTCTGCGGCCCTAAATTACATTTTGGCTAAGGTTATATTAGTCAGCGCCCCTGGTACTTCTGAATACACTGAAGAGTTGGGACGAATGACCGCCTTGAGTTACCCAGTGATCGTTATACCAAGCATGTTGATGTTGATTACAGCGCTGTGGTACATCTTTTCACAGATTAAAAAACTAACAGGCGAAGACCTAGAGAAATTTTTGGCAGACGTTTAGAACTATTGCTCTATTTTAGCGTACTTATAATAACGAGCATGGGATGACTACAAGGCAGAAATGATCCAAGTTAGCGGTTTAATCAAACAGATTACTGATGGTCATTCGAATAAAAGAATTTTAGACCAACTCGATTTTAATCTTGAGGCCCAAAAATCTGTAGCCATCAGTGGGGATTCAGGGTCCGGTAAGTCAACCTTGTTAAATATCCTTGCTACTTTAGATAACGCCGATGAGGGTGTGATTAAAGTGGCGGGCTTGACTCTCAATAATATGAGTGAAATTCAAGCAGATCGGTTCCGAAAAAAACACTTAGGCATAGTATTTCAACAATTTAATTTAATTGGTTGCTTATCTGTGTGGGACAACATTACCTTCCCAGCCAGACTCAATGGTTTACCAATCGGTAGTTACCATATTAATTTATTAGAGCAATTGGGGTTAAGCTCCCACAAAAATAAACTTCCGGTTAATTTGTCTGGTGGAGAGCAACAGAGGGTGGCTATTGCTCGCGCTTTGTCTCATCAACCCAGCTTAGTATTAGCCGATGAACCTACGGGTAACTTAGATGACAATAATAGCCAAGGTGTTAGCGAGTTGTTGTTTGGGTTATGCAAAAAACTGGGACTAACTTTAGTTGTTGTAACGCATAGCCCAAAGGTAGCGGCTTTTGCAGATACCCGATTACTATTAAAGCAAGGACGCCTAAATACTGTCTCAAATTTCCCCCATAATCAGACATCAAATATAGTAACAGCCTGAACATGGCACCTTTATTAAAACTTATTTGGGCCAGTTACCAACAAAACCTCTTACGTGTGGTATTAGTGTTAATTGCTTTAATGACGGCCTGCGTTGGCCTTAGTGCAGTATTGGTGATTAACAATGCCGCAAAAAATAGTTATGCATCTGCCAGTCAACCATTTTTACAACAAGTCGAACAACGTATACTTGCTCGAACTGGGCACGATTTAAATAAGCAAGATTTTATTACACTTCGTCGTTTAGGCTATACCCAACTTATCCCAATATTACGTAGTTCACAGAATGTGACTCATCCCATAACAGGTAAATCCCAACGAATATCGCTGCTGGGTATAGACACATTTTCAGTTCTCAGCTATTCAGCTAGTAACACCGTTGAGGTTGGGCAGAATAATTCTGAAGCCACAACTGAAGGACTTGAGCAATTATGGCGGCCACCTTTTGTCAGCGTTATTCACTCTGATTTTGCAAACGAGTTAAGCCTCAGTAGCGATCAAAGTCTATCTATTGGAAACAATCAGATATTACCAAAACTAGCAGTGACTACTATGCAAGGTTTAGGACGAGAGATCGTCATGGACATAGGGCAATTACAGCAAGTATTAGGCACCCAAAAAATTACTGAATTGTTGGTTGTGGGTAAGAAAAATGATAAAAAAATTAATTCGCTAAAAGCGGTATTGCCTGACCATCTTCGTCTTGAAAACATCAATACCGGCGAACAAGCGCAACAACTCACCGGTAGTTTTCACCTTAACCTTTTGGCGATGGCATGTTTGATGTTTGTAGTGTGTATGTTTGTCGTTATGAACGCCTTACATTTGTTGATAATGAAACGCTGGCAAAATTTACGGATTGCTCGGCAGTTGGGTGTATCAAGAAAACAAATTTATTGGGCGCAAGGTGCTGAATTAGTGTTAATTAGCTTATTGTGCGCACCACTTGGTGCAATCGCTGGGGTGTTTTTAGCCCAATTAGTGTCGCCGTTAGTATCACTTACAATGCAAAGCTTATTTGATGTGCGAATAGGATATACACAAGTAGCTTATGCGACGTTAATAACACAATGTTTTGCTGCCTGTATTTTGGGAGCATTTGCAGCAGCTATTTTACCAATGTGGCAGCTAAACACTAAGTTGGCTTTACACAATTTAAGCGTCAGTATTAATACAAACCATCTGCCATGGTTATATGCCAGCATAGCGTTGGGTTGCTTTGCGTTGGGATTAGGTTACTACTCTACAGGCATGTTGATGAGTTTTAGCGCCATCGCCATGTGTATTTTTTCCGGTTGTAACTTACTTATTTATGCCGTTCCAAAGACCCTGAATATGTTATTTCACTGTTTACCAATACAGTGGGTACTATTTCGCTGGTTGGCTGCAGATGGTGTGCGTTTATCGCAAAAGAGTAAAATTGCCTGCTGCGCTTTTTTTATAGCACTAACCAGTAATATCGGGATGAATTTGATGGTGGATAGTTTTCGTCAAGCCACACATCAATGGTTAAATCAGCGCTTAGTAGCAGATCAATATGTTTCAACTCAATCACCAAAAGTATTTAACCAGTGGTTAACCACTCAAGACATAGATGTGGATGTGATAGAACGCAAAGGCCTTGAAGCAAATTTGCTCATTCAACCAGAGGGCAAAATCCAAAATCGAACAAACCTAGAACTTAGGTCTTATCCCAGCAGTATCCTATATCAAGAAGCGATGTTATTCGCTGTTCAACAAAAAAATGTTTGGCAAATATTCTCTGCAGGCCAAGGGGTGTTAGTTAATCAACAATTGGCTTTGCGTAATGATTTAACACTTGGAGACGATCTGAGTTTTTATGTTGAGTCAGGCCAGACTGAAACTAAACAGATAGTGGGTATTTATTATGACTACGGTAATCAAAACGCCCAAGTCCTGTTGGCTTTAGACTATTTTAACAAATATAATGCTGACACCACGCTTTTTGCTTTGCATTTTGTATCCAAAAAACAACAACGATTATTTGCCGACCAACTGGCATCATCTTCAATATCTAATGAAGTCAGGTCAATACAAACTCGCGATTTATTGGCGCTGTCGATGCAAACTTTTGAGCGCACATTTGTCATTACAGACGCTTTAAATATCGTCACCTTATTAGTTGCAGCACTGTCTTTAGCCACTTCAGTACTGATGATTGACATGGATAATCGTCCTCAAAGGGCACTGTTAAGAAGCATGGGGGTAGGTAATTATCAAATTACTGGTTTATCACTTATACAATATACTCTGCTCAGTTTACTGGCTTGTTTAGTCGCTCTACCTTTTGGCATTGGCTTAACCTGGCTGTTGATCAACTTAATTAATGTACAAGCATTCAGTTGGAGTTATCCAATACTGATCACACCTTCTAAACTTTTCTCAGCGGGAATGATAAGTATTTTGTTGATAGTCGTCGTCGTCGCGCTTCCTTTATACAGATTGAATCGTCGCAAATTAGTAGAGGATATAAAATGTTTAAGTTTTTAGCCAAATATCTAGTGTTGCTGATATTGGCAACAACTGTCGCAGCTTGCTCCAAATATTCCGATATTAACTCAGATATAAGTACTGATCCTGAAACTCAAGAAAGTGAAGCAATGTTTTCTGGCTTGAGTCGTTATTCGGTAGAGCAGCAACCACAATCAAGTAGTGATGAAACGAGCGTCTCTAACAAAACCTTCCCTAACGTGATCCCAGGTTACGACATTACTTTTCCATTTGATCATGCCAGTCATCCAGAATTTTCGGTAGAATGGTGGTACATAACCGCCAATCTAACCGATGAAGAGAACAACCCCTATGCATTGCAGTGGACCCTGTTTCGCTTTGCAAGTGATGCACAGAGCACACCATGGGCAAATGCTCAACAATATATGGGGCATGTGGGTTTAAGAGACGGTAAACAGGCTTGGTTCGAAGAACGTTTTGCTCGCGGTGGTGTGGGTAATGCAGGTATATCTTCTATTCCATTCAATGCTTTTATTGATGATTGGCAATGGCTCGCACAGACATCCGAAATGTTCCCATCGATCCTAGAATTCACGATTGATACACAGATTAAGGTTAGCTTAAACTTTACAGCAGACAAACCGTTTGTATTACATGGGGAGCAAGGTTTTAGTCGTAAGCTCAGAAACTCAGAACAAGCGTCATACTATTATAGCCAGCCACATATTCAAGTCACTGGGCAGCTTGAACTACCAACCGGAACAGTAGAAGTATCAGGCAATGCTTGGTTTGATCACGAATGGACCTCTCAATACCTCAGTCCGCTTGCACAAGGCTGGGATTGGTTTTCGATTCACTTTGACGATGGTACTAAGTTGATGTTGTTTAATATGCGTCACCAGCAATCTAAGGACTTCTGGTCCGGCACATTGATAACAAATAATGGAAAAACAATACATTTGTCTGAACAAGATATTCAAGGGAAAGCGACCAATAGAGATAAAGTGGAAGGTCGTTTATTACCCTTGAACTGGTCGATTCAATTGCCCAAGCATCAAATCGACATTCAAATTGCGCCCATGCAAACTGAGCAGTGGAACCCAGGCATATTTTCATATTATGAAGGAGGAACTATAATTTCAGGCTCCCATTCAGGAGTGGGCTTTATTGAGTTAACTGGTTATTAGCTGGCACTTATCGATAAGTACCAGCTAGAAAAGAATGATAACAATATTAGACGCGGACTAGTTTTTATCCCTTAACAATTCAAACAAAGTTTGTGCAATACGTGTGTTATCCACATGACCTCGAAAGCGATCACTGCCCAATCCCTTGGCAAATATTTGCACGTCAACACCTGTATGTCCAGTGGTTGTCCAGCCAGTATTTGAGCGGTTATCTAAAATTTTAGAAATAGCATTGTGAAAAGGTCTAGCTTTATCAGATTCAATCAAACTTATACTGGCAATTTCTTCCTTGGTCAGTTCAAATCCCAATAAATTAGTTGCCAGAGTACCTCTGTTTTTAGCTGTAATTAACTGTTTACCAATCTCTTCTGGTGACGCCTTTAAGTTTTTCAGCCACTTAGGACTCCAACTGTAATTGCCATTGGCACCGATACTCAGACCGCCGGTACTGTGATCGGCCGTCGCAACCAACAGAGTGTCAGAATTTTTTACCAGATATTGCTCTAACCATTCTAGCGTTACCGCAAGATCATGCATTTCAGCCATTGCAGATCCAATATCATTACCGTGCCCCGCCCAATCGATCTGACTGGCTTCAATAAGTAAGAAATACCCTTGGTCATTCTCTAACTGTCGGACTGCGGCTTTTGTTAGAGTTGGCAGTCGCATCTGATTGGCACTGTCTAGGGCCCAAGGCATACCTGAATCTGCAAATAAACCTAGCAAGGGTCGGCCCAAGGACACAGTGTCTAGCTGAGTTAATTCATCAACATATTGATAACCAGCTGCTTTAAATTGTTCGACTAAATTGCGGTCTTCACGAATAAAATACTTCCAGCCGCCGCCTAACATCACGTCTAAAATAAATTGACCTTTAGTTTTTTCATCGAAATAGCTGTCTGCTATTTGATCATAATTTTGACGGCTCTCATTATGCGCACCAAAACTTGCAGGCGTGGCATGATTAATTTGTGAAGTCACAGCAATACCTGTTTTCCGACCCTGTATTTTTGCGAGTTCTAATACAGTTTGAACAGGATTTTTCCTAGCATCTACGCCAATTGCACCGTTATAGGTTTTCACACCTGTTGATAAAGCCGTGGCGCTAGCGGCTGAATCAGTCACATATCCGGTGTCCATATGAGGGTGCGTACTGGCCATGCCCACTAATAATCTATCAAATACTGTTTCTTCAACTTCTGTCGTGTCTGGGTCGTCTGCGTACATTCTATATGCAGTGGTGTAGGATGGACCCATGCCGTCACCCACAATCATAATGATATTTTTAGGCGAGTTAGTCGCGAATGCTGAATGACACAGTAATGATAATAGTACAGCTAATAAAAGAGTCGCATCTTGCTTCATTTGGTTTCCAATGACAAAAAAGTGAATAAATAATAGTAGATTATACGCTAGGTATTAAGAGCATGTTTAATCTTCGGACAGGTTAAATGACTTAGATGAACAAAAAATGAAGGTGTAAAGTATTATTGCTAGATATCAATTTTCAGCATCTAATATCTGGCGCATTCTCTGTTGCACAACGTCTACCAGTAAGTCTGGTTGGAACTTAGGAATAAAGCAGTTACAACCGACCTTTTCTACCATTGCATCATTAAAGCTACCACTTAATGACGTGTTCAGAGCAATAAAAAGGCTATCCATACGTGGATCTTGTCTCACTTCAGAGGTAAGTCGGTAGCCGTCCATTGAAGGCATCTCTGCGTCGGTGAACATCATCAAAATTTCGTCGGTGACGGTTTTACCTTCATCAGCCCAACCTTTTAAAAGATTGAGTGCTTTTAGGCCATCTTTTTCTTCGATAATAATAAGTCCAAGTTGGCTAAGTGTTTCTTTTATTTGCCAACGAGCTGTGGAAGAGTCATCAACTATCAATATTTTTTTGCCTTTTAGGTGGACCGCAACCTCTCGGTCTAAGGCATCTTCAGAGATGGTGGTGTCGTATTCGATAATTTCGGATAACACTTTTTCTACATCAATGATTTCAACCAGTTCATTTTTACTATCAACCTCAACCTGTGTGATAGCTGTTAAGTAGTTATTTTTACCTGCTGTTGACGGAGGAGGATGAATATCACTCCATGATGTATTAATAATACGCATCACTCGCCCAATCAGGAATCCTTGTACGCTCCGGTTATACTCGGTAATGATCACATTACATGTTTCATACTCTTCATTGGCGGTAATTTTAATTGCAGAACGAAGATCAATGACTGGAATGGAAGCGCCCCTGTAATTAGTCACACCAGAGAGGCTATTGTGGGAACCGGGCATTTGATTCATTAAAGGCACGGTAATAACTTCTCTTATCTTGAATACATTTAAAGCAAAAATATGCCGTGTGCCCAGTTTAAACATAAGCAACTCGAGTCTGTTTTCACCAACAAGTTTGGTACGCTGATCAATTGAGGACATTAACTCTGACATACACTCTCTCTGGTTGGTTGTTCTATTGACATTAAAAATAATTAATAATACACCTTCAAGCACCATTACTAGTAGGCACTTCAAAACTCAATGACTCTATAAAGATGTTAACTGCATCACACTACCATTCACACAAAATATGATGAAAATACTTTATATAGATTATAAATATACTGATTACCTATATAGGATGGTTTAGAACAGCAGCCCACAATACGATATCGGTTGTTACATTTTTTACCTTAATGTTATAGGAATATTCATATGTCACAATATCAAAATGATGTTAACCGGATTGCAGAACTAAGAGCAACTAAAGCAGGTGCTTGGAACGCAATAAACCCAGATTATGCTGCTCGTATGAAAACGCAAAATCGCTTTAAAACAGGATTAGATATTGCAAAATATACCGCAGCTATTATGCGTAAAGACATGCAAGAGTATGATGCAGATTCAAGTCAATATACGCAATCATTAGGCTGTTGGCATGGTTTTATTGGCCAACAAAAAATGTTGGCAGTAAAAAAACATCAGGGCACCACTGATAAAAGTTATTTGTACTTATCTGGTTGGATGGTAGCTGCGCTGCGTTCAGAGTTTGGTCCCCTTCCCGACCAATCTATGCACGAAAAAACCTCGGTGTCAGCATTAATACAAGAATTATACACTTTTTTGCGCCAAGCCGATGCACGTGAGCTTGGTGACTTATTCAGACAACTGGATGACGCCAGACAGAAAGGCCAGAATACGACTGGAATACAACAATCTATTGATGATTTTGAAACTCATGTAGTACCTATCATTGCTGATATTGATGCAGGGTTTGGTAACGAAGAAGCCACTTATTTGCTTGCTAAAAAACTTATTGAAGCAGGTGCTTGTTGTATTCAGATAGAAAACCAGGTGTCAGACGCAAAACAGTGTGGCCATCAGGATGGCAAAGTCACAGTGCCACATGAAGACTTTTTAGCCAAAATTAACGCAGTACGTTACGCATTTTTAGAATTAGGAGTAGACGACGGAGTGATAGTTGCGCGCACCGACTCTCTTGGTGCAGGACTGACCCAAAAAATACCTGTTTCACAAAGCCCGGATGATTTAGCCGCCCAATACAATGCTTTTCTTGATGTCAGCGAAGTTAAATCAATAGATGACTTGGCAGAGGGTGATTCTGTTCTTAAGCAAAACGGCAAGCTAGTAAAACCTGTGCGCTTACCTAATGGGTTATACAAATTTAAAGAAAACACCGGTTTCGATCGCGTGGTACTAGACTGCATAACATCATTACAAAATGGTGCAGATTTACTGTGGATTGAAACAGAAAAACCACATGTCGGCCAAATAGGCGATATGGTACGAGCAATAAGAAGCGAAATTCCTAATGCGAAATTGGTATACAACAATTCACCGTCTTTCAACTGGACCTTGAATTTCCGCCAGCAAATATTTGACATCTGGTCAGAAGCAGATAAAGACACTAGCCAGTATATCAGAGACGAATTGATGTCCGTCACCTATGACAACACCGATTTGGCTCTCGAAGCGGATGAAAAAATCAGAACCTTTCAAGCGGATGCCGCTCGCGAAGCAGGTATTTTCCACCACTTAATCACTTTACCCACTTATCATACAGCTGCATTATCTACCGATAACTTAGCAAAAGGCTATTTTGGAGACGAAGGTATGTTGGCTTATGTCAAAGGCGTACAGCGTAAAGAAATCAGACAAGGTCTAGCATGTGTTAAACATCAAGCAATGGCTGGCTCTAATATGGGTGATGACCATAAAGAATACTTTTCTGGTGAACAAGCTCTAAAAGCGTCTGGTGAAGATAATACTATGAATCAGTTTGATGCAGCCTGATACGTTTAGGTAAATAATACGTTTAGATAAGTAATAAGTAATAAAGAGTATCCGATAGCTTGCAGTAATAGTTGCTAGCTATCGAGATCATTCAACGAATCAATGCTAATAACAGCCAACTAACGAACATTCACTCACAACCTTTCGTAAACAAATAACAAGCACCTGTTTTATATCAGTATTTAATATCTGGAAAAGATATTAAATACTGATAACATTCTAAAATGAAATCAGTTTTTATAACGAGATAATAACCATGAATATTGCTAAGGTGGATTTAAACTTATTGGTTTATTTAGATGTATTGTTAAGAGAAGGCAGCGTGACTAAAGCAGCAAACCAATTGAGTATTACTCAGCCTGCAATGAGCAATGGTCTGAGAAGGTTAAGAGACTTATTCAAAGACCCGTTACTGGTTCGCACCAGTGATGGCATGACCCCAACCAAACGAGCTTTAGAATTAAAACCTATCATCAGAGAGGTGCTGTCTAAGCTTGAAACAACTATTCAACCTGAAACTGATTTTAGTCCACTTAAAAGTGAACGCACTTTTAGGATAATGGCCAGCGATTACGCGGAATCGACCTTATTAATGGAAGTGATCGGCAGGCTAAATAAACAAGCCCCAAATGTTACCCTCGATTTAATTACCCCCAGCGATGTGACATTTCATGATGTAGAGCAAGGCAGGGTTGATATGGCAATCAACCGATTTGAAGAGTTACCTCTTTCCTTCCATCAAAAAGTGGTGTGGTACGATACATTCTCTTGTGTGGTGAATAGCCATAATCCAATAGTGCAACGTTTTAGTCTGGAACAGTATTTAGCCAACAAACATATCTGGGTAAGTAAAACTGGCTTTGGGGTGGGTGTAGGTATCGATCCTAACGAAGTACAAAAACTGGGTTGGGTAGATGCCGAGTTAACAAAAATTGGAAAAAAACGCGATATTCGTGTTTTTACTCGGCATTACCACGTAGCCCTGCAATTAGCGAAAGCACAAAATTTGATTGCTACTTTACCCAGTAAAGCTGCAGATATGTACAAAGACGATCCTGAGGTCGAAATACTCGAACCACCATTTGATATTCCACCCATTGCTTTAAAAATGGCTTGGAGTGCACTGCTTCAGCACGATGCAGGACATATATGGCTTCGAAGATTGATAACAGCAGTCGGTGCGGAACTAACCAATTCATGAGGCTTATTTTTTGTATGAATGGGCAGAATAACCTACATAAATTAATGCGTATAATGCTAAAAAGGTAAACTGGTCAATTGTGAATGACCAAAGAGCCACATATGCAACTCACTCAAACCGCAGAACCACAATACATTCAAAAGGGCCGATTAAAGATTGCCGAAGAACTGTATCAGTTTATCACCCAAAACGTTTTACCTGATGTACAGTTATCAGCTGATGATCTTTGGGCAAAGTTTGCGCATGTTTTACCAGAACTTTTGACTATCAACCAAAACCTCTTGGAAAAAAGAGTCAGTCTGCAAAAACAGATAGATGTATATTGCAGCACAAGACAATCTATCAATGTTCAAGAGTACAAAACTTTTCTTATCGAGATTGGTTATTTACAACCCATTCCTGACGACTTTCAAATCAACACAGCACAGGTTGATCCTGAGATTTCCAGCATGGCAGGCCCTCAACTAGTTGTCCCTATTAACAATGCTAGATTTGCCTTAAATGCAGCGAATGCTAGATGGGGAAGTCTATACGACGCGCTTTATGGCTCGGATATTATTGAGCAAACAGCGGGCAGCAAAACCGAAGGTTACGACGCAAATAGAGGCCAAAAAGTCATAGACTATGCTAGAAAATGGCTAGATGTTATTGCTCCACTAAAAACAGGCAGCCATATACAAAGCAAAAAATACGCAATTCATAACGGCCAGCTATTAGTCACTTTATTGGACGATTCAGTCGTAGCTTTAAAAACACCTGATCAATTTGAAGGCTACCAAGGCACAATTGAAAAACCCATCTGTGTTTTAATCAAACACAATAACATTCATGGCGAAATACAATTTGATCAAGACAGTGTTATTGGCCAACAAGATACAGCTAACATCAAAGATATATTCTTAGAGTCAGCTTTAACCACCATTATGGACTGTGAAGACTCTGTTGCAGCTGTGGATGCGGCAGATAAAACATTAGTTTACAAAAATTGGTTAGGGCTAATTAAGGGCGATTTAACCGCCACCATCACCAGTGGTAGCAAAAAAATAACACGCAGTTTGAATCAAGACAGGCAATATGTATCTTTAAGCGGAGAGAAATTTAGCTTGTCTGGCAGAAGTTTAATGTTTATCCGCAATGTCGGACACTTGATGACAACGGACGCAATACTTTTTGATGACAAGCCTATTTACGAAGGGACCATGGACGCTCTTATCACCGGTTTAATAGCAAAACATGATTTACTGGGAAATGGCCTATTCAAAAATAGCCAAGCGGGTAGCATTTATATAGTTAAGCCAAAGATGCATGGGCCAGAAGAAGTCGCTTTTGCCGATTTGTTATTTTCAAAAATGGAATCTGTTCTTAATCTACCCAGCCATAGTTTAAAAATAGGGCTAATGGATGAAGAAAGACGCACCAGCCTTAATTTAAAAGCCTGTATAAAAGCGGCAAAAGATAGAGTGGTATTTATCAACACTGGATTCTTAGATCGCACAGGGGATGAAATACACACATCTATGCAACTTGGACCTTTTGCCACCAAGGCGACTATCAAAACAAAACCTTGGTTAAACGCTTATGAACAATCCAATGTTGTTAACGGAATAAATTCAGGGTTGTCTGGCAAGGCACAAATTGGCAAAGGCATGTGGCCCATCCCGGATAATATGGCCGAAATGATGCAGGCAAAAATTGCACATGCACGCTCAGGCGCAAACACCGCTTGGGTACCCTCGCCTACTGCTGCCACATTACATGCACTGCATTATCATCAAGAAAGTGTATTCGACATCAGAATGAACATGACAACTCAAGTAGATGGCTTGCTAGAGCAAATGTTAGATATCCCAATGCTTAATGACGAGAAGCTAACACCTAAGCAGATACAACTTGAGCTTGATAACAATGTGCAAGGAATATTGGGTTATGTTGTGAAATGGATAAATCAGGGCATTGGTTGCTCCAAAGTGCCCGATATTAATAATGTTGGCTTAATGGAAGACAGAGCTACGTTAAGAATATCGAGTCAACATATCGCTAACTGGCTGATGCATGAGGTTATAACAACAGAGCAAGTTGAGCACTCTATGCAGACCATGGCTAAATTAGTTGACGCTCAAAATTTGGGGGATGCGGAGTATAGTGCGATGACACCTGATACCCAAAGTTCACTAGCTTTTCAAGCCGCCAATGAGTTGATATTCAAGGGTAAGGACCAACCTAGTGGTTATACTGAGCCTTTGTTGCATCAAAAAAGGCGAGCAATGAAAAGAAGTTTGAAAGCACTTTAATTAAGCACTCGACTTAGCTAAGTTGGGAAAAAAAAGAATGAATACTGGTTGCCTCAACATTGCGCTGAAACACTACTTCTCATAATGGTGAGGCCCCATTATCAGCATCACCAATGCTCTGAGTGACTTAACAAAAAAGTGGGGAATTAAAATCTTTAAAGGCATTTTTAAAAAATGACCACGTAAAAACATCATAAAACGCGCAAATTTGTTCCATTGATTGTCAAATAAATCATGACTTGGTATGAGGGCAGGTAGAATAATAGCTTTGATAAATAAGGTATTTATAGAATTAAGAGAATAAAAGTGAATTTCTTTTGATATTGTATCAACTCGGTGAACGTTAAACAGATGATCACATAAATACAAAGCGTAATGCCACTCTTTGGCAAAATTTAAATCACTGGCTACTTGGTTAATAGCTGTTAACTTATGCTCGTTCTCATAATCCAACAATAGCATATGGATATCAACAATATCCCGAAAACTCTTTTCGTAATCTTCATTGTAAAATAAGTGTACAATACAGTGTACAATAACCATTTCTGGACTTAGCGTCAGATGACCAAATTCGGTTTCAATTTTGTTCCCAAATAAGTAATGCTGAGGAATAACAATACCAGTAATGGGTGGGATAATAGTATGGTGTACATCTAATGTCGCACCACGCTCGGGATGTGTAAATGGCGGAAGTTCATGTACCCACTTTCGGTAATACTGTTCGTCATAATCATCTAATTTCTTTTCCAGCCAACCGTCTTTTTTTAATGCATTCTCAACTTTTGCCAAGTCAAATTTTGGAACTAGTATATCTATGTCACTCATGACACGACCAAAGTGATTACTGGAATTGTTAAGCACGTACGCCGCACCTTTCAAAAACACCGGTTTACAGTCAATAATCGCCAGACTAGCTGATAGTATACTCACCTCAGCATTAACTTGTTGAACCTGCCGGTCAGCATAGCGTTTAGCGGATAATAAATGACCCATTGCAAAATCAGGAATGTGACTCAGTTGCTCATGTCGTTGCATAAAATAATAGAACGAGCCCAGCATATCCGCACCACGCAAAATTCTAAGTAACTGCTCCCATTGTTTCAGACTAAGCCCTTCAACAGACTCATTGCGAGCAAATAGTGCGATAAAATTTTGTGCCGTAAATAGACTTGTCATTACCTTACCAGTTCATCTAAAAAAGCACTCAGGCCATCATACGAAGAATAGCTAACCCCGAAAAACTGGCTATTATCCACAACCGCTTTAAGAGTATTAAAGCCATCTTCACCCACCACATTATAATTAAACGCATGATGTACTAAACGCGAAAAACCATCTGTTTGCGATATCGTTTTAATCTTAAGTTGACTATTCGTTTGGTACTTTGGAAAAACCACAGCGACAACTTCAACATCGCTAAGTTCATTGTACTGGGCACGGGTCATCAATTTTACATGTGCTATGTCACCTTTGTGTGTGCCATAAGCGATAGGAGACATAGCAGCTTCGGGGACCAACTTTTTTATGACGTCAATAGACTTGTTTTTTAGGGACGCCGGCCTATGCATCGGCCTTACTCGATTACTATTTAAACCAATTATCGCCATTTCATCTGAATACACTCGCCAATCTTTAAGACCAAAATAGGTGGCTAGTGTACTTTTACCTGAGCCTGGCTGGGCAGGACAAATAATGGCTTTGCCATTTTTTACAATGACTGAAGAGTGGATCAATAAATGATTAAAATCAAAAGAGGCAATACACCAATTTAATCCCCATTCTAAAGAAGGCAATAACAAGCTTTTTTTCAAAGGATGAAAAGGCCGTTGTTGATCAATATAAATACAGACCTGCGGTTTTATAAAGCGGCGCAAAAAAGAAGTATTCTTAACAGTGAGATGGAAATCGATGGGTTTTTCTGGGTGTAAATCTAAGCTATCATCGTATAACAGGCGTAAACTAGGCAGAATAAATGTAGGGCAATGTTCAATATTAAAGCGATAAATGCCTAAGTCTAGTATCGAGTTCACAGTTGCTCAGTTAAAAAATTGTGCTCAAGCAACTGACGTTTTAACTCACTAAGTGCCTCATGAGTTTTACACACCAAATTAAAGTAATTTAAATCAATTTGGCCATCATCTAAGCGGCAATCTCCGTAGGGCGATAAATCAAATTGAATACAAGAAGTGGAAAAGTCTTGAGCAGAAAAAAAAATTAATCCACTTAAGTCAGTTGTAATATGACAAACCATATTAAGAGCAATGTTAAACTTCGCCAAAGTCTTAAATGCAACCGCTTCCAAAAGGGAGATGAGCTACAGTAGTTGAATTTTCTACAACCCAAGCTGCTTCAAGATCTGCGGTATTGATGGGACCACTCGAGTTTGCATCACCTTTAACAAGCATCACAGACCATACATGTTGGATTAATTCATCCGCGTCCGCCAACGGAGCTAATGGGCCATAAAAGTTAAACAATGCATTCAAATAATAAGCAGCAAAGTTTTTTTCTGGTCCGCTATCATTTAAATAAGCTTCGACATTGAAATTAACGTTAGAAACAATCCCTCTGGGGTCAACGAGAGCTAATGTAGGTAAACCCTTAATATAGGTCCGTACGTCGCAATAAGCGGTATCCAATTGCGAGGTGGTGAAGGAAGACGACAAGCTAAACAAACTTTTGACTTTATTACGAGAATTATTGTCTGGGGCCCCAGATTTGACAAATTTTGTCCAGCTTCCAGGAGAACGTCCACCTGTTACGTAAGGTATGATACAAACTGCACCTGCACTTCGTGAACCACCAGACAAACCAGAGGTGTTACATGCGCCCCAAACAGATTGAGCAGGTAAAATCGTTATAGCGACACCAGCAGATGATTGAATTAAAAATTTGCGGCGTTGTTCAGTATTTTTAGAAACCGAAGCTTCTATTCCTTTTGGATTATCAAGACTCATAAAATTCCTTAATTTAAATTCTTTTATTAACTACCGACACCTAATAAAAATTAGAAAGCAACTATCAAGCCAGATTGCAACTTATTGTTTTATAACAAAAAATAAAATTCGCCATTCCAATTATGTAAAAAATAGTGACACTTTTCCCGAACGACGCTAGTTTACCATTAGGCCCTTACTTTTAGCAAGCTCCACTAGATACTTAACTGGTATGGCATAACTAATACCAGATGGCTTTTCAAGCACGGTTTCTTTCGATTCTTTTACAAAAACTTTGTTTAATATGCCTACAACTTCACCGCTTTGAGCATCGTATAACGGGCTACCACTGTTGCCAGGATAGGCAGTAATATCTAACTGATAAATCATAAACTGTTTATCCAATCTATCTAAAATATTCATAGACAACTGGCTTGAATTTTGGGTGGGTATAACGTCAGGTGTGGTTGCAGCAATGATGCCTCTATGCGTGGCAGGGTAAAGGCCCAAAACGGCCCCGATTGGAAAGCCGGTTAAAAGTATGTCGGTGCCATCATCAACATATGCTGCTCCAGCTAAAACGACAGGTTTTAACTTAGTATCAATTTTTAAGATGGCCAAATCATGGTTACGGTCTGTAGCAATAATTTCGGCTCTGTGTATTTTGGGTTGACGGCCACTACCAGAAAACACTATATGATACTGAACTTTTTGCAAGTCGAGATCTTGTTCAAGCACATGATAATTAGTAGCAACTAAAGTACCATCGCCAAATACAAAACCCGTTCCTCGTAGCTGGTGAGTTTGTGCGCCAAGGGCGTCATATAAGCCCACCCCCACTACAGAAGGTTTGACCTTAGCAACAACACCAGTAATTGAATGAGCCTGTCCATCAGGAGCAAATCCTAAGATAATGGCATAGATTATGAACAAAAATGAAAATTGACGTAATAACATGATTTTTAAATACTGTAGTGATGTAAATATCTGAGTATAATCACAAATAATGAATATGTATTCCAATGGTATTTGCTTATTTATTGAACCAGTAAATAACTAGGACCAACAAAAGGGTTTATCGATGAAGATATTAGTCACAGGTGCAGCAGGTTTTATTGGTTTTCACGTGGCTAAGGAGTTATTGGCGCGCGGGGACACTGTTGTAGGCATAGACAACATGAATGATTATTATGATGTAAAGCTTAAAGAAGGTCGTCTAAATAGCTTGGCTGAGCAGCCACTATCAGGAAATTTTACGTTTATTAAATTGGACCTAGCTGACAGATCAAAGATGGACTCGTTATTTAACGCCTCAAAGTTTGATAAGGTAGTGCATCTAGGGGCACAGGCTGGTGTAAGGTATTCCATCGAAAACCCTCATGCCTATGTAGACAGTAATTTAATTGGTTTTATGAATATTTTGGAAGGGTGTAGGCATAATAAAGTCAAACATCTTGTTTATGCTTCATCGAGCTCTGTATATGGCTCAAACGAGTCTACTCCGTTTTCTGTTACTGACAACGTTGACCACCCTGTTTCACTTTATGCAGCAACCAAAAAAGCCAATGAGTTAATGGCCCACACATACAGCCACCTTTATCAGCTACCTACAACAGGTTTAAGATTTTTTACTGTTTATGGACCTTGGGGCCGTCCCGATATGGCACTGTTCAAATTTACTGAAGCAATTTTGAACGAAAAACCAATCAAAGTATTTAACTTCGGAAATCACCAAAGAGACTTTACTTATATTGATGATATTGTCAGTGGTGTCATTCTCTCATTAGACAAATCAGCTGAGGGAAATGAGAATTGGGACGGCAAAAATCCCGATCCCAGTACCAGTAAAGCCCCTTGGAAAATTTATAACATTGGAGCTCATAACCCAGTGAACCTTCTTACGTTTATTGAAACCCTTGAAACCGCATTAGGTAAAAAGGCGATTAAAGAGATGTTACCTATGCAGCCAGGAGATGTTCAAAATACTTATGCTGATGTATCAGCACTAAGGGATGATACAGGGTATCAACCCAGAACAGGTTTAGCGGAGGGAGTGGGAAACTTTGTCGCTTGGTATCGCGCTTTTTACGCTTAAGCCACTCAAAAAAAGTCGGAAATAACGACACCTCAATTTATTGATAAAGGATTGTATTATGACGTTGGCTTATATTACCTCTATTTTAAGCTCGCCCCTCATTCATGCCCCTATTCTTTTCGCTGTTGTCAGCATAATGGCATATTTCAGTAAAGCCCCTAAAATATATAACTTTTTATCAATTATCCCGCTAGTTTGGCTTCTCTTATGTTCGATGACTTACCCCAGCGTGCTACTCATCAAAAATCTAGAAGATAAGTACCCTGTAGTGTTTCTAAAATCACAACAGTGGAGAGAAACTGACGCTATAGTGGTATTGGCTTGTTATCATTTTGAAGATGAAGAATTACCTTTTGTATCCCGCTGGCCTAATTGTTCATTACAAAGAAACCTGCATGCTGCCTTAATGTATAAAGCGCACCCTTTACCCATATACCTAGCAGCCGGGGTGTTGGGGAAGAAAAACAAATCTTCGCTCGCTGAGCATAACCGCACTTTTTTTCAACAAATGGGGGTTGATAACGCTGATATTTTTACCACGCCAATTGGATCGAATACCGAAACAGAAGCCCAAGCATTAAGTCTACTATTACAAAACAAGTCTATTTCATTGGTTACTTCCGCAAGTCACCTTCCTCGTGCGGTAAAATATTTCGAAGACCTTGGAGTTAAAGTACTTCCGATCCCAGTTGAACATTTAAGCCGAAGACAAATAGAACCTATGATTGATTTGCCCAGTGCGCGAAGTTTGCATAGAAGTGAAAGAGCAATTCATGAATATCTAGGATTAGTTTATCAACATTATTTTCGCTAGTTTACTGATCACAAACATGCACACAACAGTGATTAATCAGGTGATATGATCTTTTAAGGGCATCAAAATAACAAAGCCGATACTCTCTGGTGGTGGAACTAAATTATCAGTCCATATAGTAATTTTGAAGGCAATCGACACCCTTAAGATTAAGTTTCGACATGTTATTGCTGTATCGGTGGATCGACAATTTCATCATTGTATTGTGTAGGCATTGCTCTTAAAGACATAAAAACACTCGCCATAGAAACAAATTTTAAACAGCTCAGAGCCTCCAGTTTAATGACTCTTTTACTGCAAGGGGTCTCATTTGTGGAGATGCATTCGAAAACTGGATAGATGGAAAGGTAAATTGTTCAAAGATATATCTAAAAACCTGCATATTCTAGCGACTGATCTAAATGGTGGTGGTCCTATCTTATCCGATAAAGAACGCTCTCCAAATTTAAAAACATCCAAGGCAGTTCGATTTTAATGTCAATTCCCATTTATTTAGTTTTAAGTACATAAAAAGATTATATTTTAGTCGATGCAGCGATTCTTTTAGGAGATGCTATTTTTAAAAACTGGGACGGTGACGGAACACCAATTATATGCTTCAGATTAAAAAGCGAATCGGGTAGCCGGAGGTATCTACCCCCCAGCCCCCACACCACAGCGCACCGAAACGTCGGCCCGGTCGGCTCCGCACAGGGCGGTTCCTAAAGATGTTTAAAGCAAACTGGCCGATTAGCTCCAACGTGCTCCCATGCTGGCTTCTGCTTTTGCGCCAACGCTCCTAAGCCCGGTCGGGCATGAAGATGTTGAGCTGCACAGGCTCCTCACTGACCTCTTGGTTCAGGTGGGGCGCCCATGGGACTTCACCGTGTCCCATCCATTACGATGGGCAAGTCGGCTACTATGCCCTCTGCTGAAATCTCCATGGAGGGAGTGAATGCCAAAAAATGTCTGGAACATTTTTGGTCTTCTGCTTAATCATCAACAAAGTTGTCCCTGCTGACGCTATCGGTTTTCATCATATTCGCTCTTTTCAGTCGATGACACTGAAAAGCCAAGACACTTATATACCAGAGTCTTACTGGTTGGTTACCGATCGCTGGTTAGGCAGATCTCCGCAAGGCCAGTCCCACCCGAGATAAGAGCATGAACTTTCTTTGCACTGCTGCAACATTTACGGTGGCCATTAAATCACGTGGTTTCGTCGTCTTGTGTTCATGCCATCCCTGGCATTCTCCCCTTCGGGGCCAGATAAAGCTGTTGGAAATTGCTCCTGCAATTTGCTGCCAACTCACCTCTAGCCTACGCCTCATATAATGTCTTGAGGGACGCCCCGTATTCATC
>JAWUXU010000075.1:0-18650 GCA_034111145.1 Paraglaciecola sp. | reverse complement strand
CCAGTCCCGTGAGCACATTTTTGTCACGCGTAGTGTATCGCTCACAAAGTCATTCCAAGCGAGCGTGCACGCATCAACAATATCCTCATAGCCGCTGAAACAGCGATTAGCTAAATGATGCTGGCGCAGCCCACTCCATACTTGTTGGATTAGGTTTAGCTCTGATTTGAAGTTTTTTTAAAGTCTTCTTGGGCTTCTTCAGATTGCTTAGGATGTGTTGCGCGACTTGTCGTCCAAGTGATGTTCAATGACTTGAGTCATTTATAAATCGAGTTTTGATGATAGTTGACTGAAAAAGTGTGTTGAATATGGTTTTTAACATCTCAGCGTTTAGACGCCCGCCACTTATAGACTGACTTTGTTTCTCGATGTAATCGAGTAGCTTGGCTTTTTGCTGTGAAGATAATAGAGAGGGCCTTCCCGATGGCTTTTTACTTTCAAGGGCGCTAATCCCCCCTTTCAAATAGTTGGCAACCCATTCATTAACCATCCTTCGACTAACGTTCAACGTTCTGGCTACGGCAGCTTTATTTTTACCTGCCTTAAAATGCGCTATGGCTAATAAACGCATGGGCATTCGATGATCTTTAACCTTGTTAGAAAGCGCTTTTAATTGCTGTTCAGTATGATGATCCAAAAGAATGACAACGTGATTATATGATAGACATATTAGATCACATATTTAGACGTATTGGTATTAGACACCTCTATCTCATCGATGAGTATGACTTATGGGCATACTGCAACTGAAACTGAAACAGTGGTTTCCATTATAGAGGGTACCCAGCGAGATATAGGTTTGGCATTACCTGCTTTTACTGAAATTGCGAGTTATTTCAGTGATGTGCGTAAAAAGTATGCGCAGTTCGAAGGCTGCCTTAAAGGTATTGACGTACGTATCTTGGTAGCACAAGTGCCTGCTGGTATGTCGACCAACATGGAAAGCCAACTGAAAGAACAGGGTGGTGAAGATAAGATGGAATAAGTCCTGCAGGAAATTCCAAAACTTAGAAAGATCTTGATTTTATTCCTCTGGTAACAACAACGTAACAGATCGTCTGCACTCAATCTATTATTAACGTGCTAACAGGCGAACGTTACAAAACCATCAGTAAATACACTGCTGGCGTACTCAAAGGTGAATATGGTGCGACTATGGTACCTGCTAACACAGAACTGCAACTGCGAGTATTAAATAGCAAAGAAGCTATTATATGTCGCCCAGCACATCTAATTGAAGATGAATTAGAGGTATTTACCAATGAACTCACAAATATGACCAAAAAGGAATATATCCCGATCGCAGATAATTTTGTGGATGACGTGTTGATTTTCGCTTTATTTCCACAGATCGGCTTAAAGTTTCTTAAAAATAAAATTAATCCCCGACGTATTCGAACTATACCAGGCCAAGATTTACGACTTGCCAGCAGCACTGGTGTTTTGGCTGAATCAACTAACGATGTCGCTAAAGCATATTCAGTGAGTGTTAACGGTCAAGTGTTTGAGGTTGAAGTAGCTCAAAATTTTGAGTTAACAAGTGTGCAAGCCGCTCATTTAGCAATAGGACAGGTCTTAGATTCACCTTTGGCAGGGAATATTTCAAAGTATTGTTTAGAGACGGCGATGGAGTCATTATTATGGAAGCCATGAAAATGAAAATGAAAATGAAAATGAAAATGAAAATGAAAATGAAATTCGAGCATCAATTCCAGGTGTGGTATCCAATATCTCAACTAAACAAGGTGATGCTGTGCAAACGGGTCAACCTTTATTCGTCATAGGATAAGGTGCACAGATGAACAATCTCGAATTATTATGGCAAATTACCTCTACGGCTCATTTTGAGTTAGGTTAGGTGATTATAATAAGTGTTGGCGGATTATTACTTTATTTAGTTGGTAGTTAAAAAGTTTGAACCCTTGCTTATTTTTATGGGCGTAGGAGCGATGACAGACTTTAGCGCATTAATCGTCAACCCTAGAATGCTTTTGTTCGGCGCTGCAGCACAATTTGGTATGTTTAGTATATTTAATATATTTAGTATTATCGCCTTAAAAATGGTGCCAGGTTTCGAATTTTCACAACAAGACGCTGCAGCCATTGCCATTATCGGAGGTGCTGATGGGCCTACAGCTATATTTCTAGCATCTAAGCTAGTCCCTGATTTATTAGAGGCCATCTAGGTCGTAGCTTATTCATATATGGCGCTAGTGCCTATTATTCAGCCCCTAATTATGCGTTTATTTACTACCAAAGAAGAAAGGAAAATAGAAATGCCTTAACTTAGAATAGTAACTAAGCGCGAGAAAATTATTTTCCCCTAGCGGTACTCTTACTGTGTATTTTGTTTTATCTACTGCGACACCTTTAATTGGTATGTTCTGTTTAGGTAACCTGATGAAATAATCAGGTGTAGTAGATAAACTAAGTAATAGTGTTCAAAACGAGTTAATTAATGTTGTGACTATATTATTGGGGTTAGCAGTTGGCTCAAAATTATCAGCCGATAAGTTTTTGACTGTTGAAACTGTAGGTATTTTGGTTCTGGGTGCTGCTGGTGTTTCTGCCGTTCCTATAGCGGCCAGAGTGGTTAACAAGGTTGGACGTCAGGCACACTATTATAACTTCTTACTTATGCATGCTATGGGCCTAATGTAGCCTTGTGTTGGGTTCGACGGTAGATGCTGGTATATTATTAGTATTAGCAGGGTGAAATAGTAGAGTAAAATAACTATATAATATTAAGTAGAGGTAATTCTTATCCCGAGCGAGTTCTTCTCAGTACGTCCATGGTGTAACTTTCAGGATTAGTTATTTTGTCTATTAATTAGTGCTTGATGGGAATTAACTAATTTTTTAGTATATTCATCTTTAGGCCAATTAAATATGGCATCAGTCTTACCTGACTCCACCACTTTGCCCTCTTTCATAATGATCACTTTGTCAGATATATGTCTAACAATGCCTAAATTGTGAGAAATAAATATAAAGCCTAGTCCTAAATCACGCTGCAATTTCATTAGTAGATTAATCGCCTGAGAGCGAACAGATGGGTCTAACGCCGCAAAGGGTTCGTCTGCAACAATCACTTTGGGATTAAGAATTAATGCTCTGGCTAAGGCTATTCTTTGCTGTTGTCCATCTGACAACATATGCCGATAAAAAAACTGATGTTCTGCCATTAACCCAACTTGTCTAAGGGTCTGTTCTATTAACTTTCTGCGTTGTTGGACATTAAGTTTAGTATTTAGGCGAAGAGGTTCTTCCAGAATGGAGCCCAATGTCAGGCCAGGGTTAAGGGATTCATTACTGTTTTGAAAAATCATTCTGATATCATGGCATCTGACGCTAATATTTGATTTGTTCAGTTCCACTCCATTCATATAAATCTTGCCACTTTTAGGCGTTTCTAAACCCACAAGTAGCTTGGCCAATAAAGACTTACCTGAACTGTTGTCTCCAACAATGGCTAGAGTTTCCCCAGCTTTGAAATTAAAACTAACAGGTCCTAAATCAAAAGTTACCTTGTTTTTTGACCATATGCTTTTTGTTATATTTTGAAAAGTCAAAGCATCTACATTGATAAGATCCATTATTTGGCGTCCCAATGTAGTGGAAAGTGACAACTATAAAAGTGAGTATGAACTCGTCTAATTTGAGGTGTTATTACGCACTCTCTGCGGGCTCTTGGGCACCTTGGGCCTAATCTGCATCCTATGGGTAGATGATGTAAAGTAGGGATTGCGCCATCTAATGACCTAAGTGGAGATTTAGGGGGAAGGTCTTTGCGAAAGCTGGGTGCGCTATCTAGCAGCGCTTGAGTGTAGGGATGAAAAGCGCGTTTTCTAAGCTGCTTCAATTCACCACTTTCAACTGTTTGCCCACAATATAAAACGGTCATATAACTGGCCAGATTAGATATAGCTAACAAGTCATGGCTGACATACAAAACGCTCATTTTTTTTACTTGGTTAACCCGACTGAGCAAGTTCAAAATTTGTGTCTTTGAAGTAACTTCCATGCCTTTAGTGGGATCATCGGCAATTATTAATTTAGGCTCTGATGCCAGTGCCATGGCAATCATAAACTTCTGTACCACATCGTTAGCAATTTGATGAGGATAGCTGTTCAGGCATAGTTGGTGATTTTTAATGCCTACCTTGTGCAAAAGTTTTACGGCTAATGCTTGTTTTTCCTTGTTACGTTGCCAAAACCAAGTTTCAGTTAATTGATCATCGGGAAGCATTTCTTTTAACTGCTGGCCTAAGGTCAAGCTAGGATCGAGTGATTCTAGAGGGTTTTGAAAAATCACTGAGATGTCTTTACGTATGAGCTTTCGCCTAGCTTTAACAGACATAGTCAATAAATTTTGTCCTTTCCATGTCATTCGGTCGGCAGTAATTCGCCAGCGGTTAGGCAGAGCCCCAACTATCGCTTTGACAATTAAACTTTTGCCTGAGCCTGACTCACCAACCAAGGCATGAATTTGACCTTCATGGATCACCATGTTGATTTTATCGAGTGCCTTCACCCATTCTGCTGATATATCAATTTCTAAAGTTAGGTTTTTGATGTCAAGTAAGATCATTAATGTAATAACCTATTTCTAAGTGAAGATCGCAGCCCATCGCCTACTAAATTGATAGAAATCATCATCATAAACAATGCACCACCGGGTAGGGCAATAGTCCAAGGTGCAATGTAAGCAACTTCAATACCTTCTATTAGCATCGCCCCTAGTTCTGAAGAAGGAGCTTGAGCCCCCAGTTTTAGAAATCCTAAAGCACTGATATCTAATATAGAAACCGATAACGCTAGCGTCGCTTGTACTACTAACATTTCACCCATATTTGGTAATATGGAGTGAGTAAAAATTTGCGTTTTGCTGGCACCGTCGAGTTTGGCTGCCATAATATATTCTTTTGACAATTCATGTCTTACGAAGTCACGAGTTTGATGCATAAATTGAGGTATAAGTGCCAGTGCTATGGCCCACATACTATTTACTAATCCAGGCCCTAAGATGGCGATAATAATGATGGCGGTAAGTAGGGTTGGGATGGCTTGAATGGAGTCCAATGTATGATTAAGAAAACTGGAACGAAATCCTCTGCTCATTCCTGCTAGTGCTCCTAAACCTACTCCCAGTAGCATTGCCACCATAACTAACAATAAACTAATACCAAACGTCATTCTGCAACCGTAAATAATTCGAGACAATAAATCACGACCTAAGGCGTCAGTTCCAAATAGATGGCTAATGCCACCATTAGGATCCCAAGCGGGTGGTATTAACAAATCTCCGATTTGTTGCATGTTTGGATCAAATGGCGCTAATAATGGACAGAAAATAGTGAGAATTAGAAAAAAAGCAAAACAAAACAACCCAGCGATAGCGATGTGGTTTTTTTTGAACTCCATCCAAGTATATTGCAATGGAGAGGGATGAAGTTCTTCCTGATATAAACTAGATTGCGGCACGTTCAGCCCTTCTGCGTCTTGGGTCGGTTAGGCGAATAATAAGATCAATAGACATAGTGAAGATGACAACCAAAACTGATACGGCTAACATACCTGCTCTTATTGCGGGGTAATCCTGTTGATAAATAGCTTGAATTAACCAATTACCTATACCTGGCCAAGAAAAGATACTCTCCACTATCATGGCATTGGTTAACAATGTGGGAAACTGCATAGCTAAAAGTGGCAAAATAGGTATTAGTGCATTTCTTATTCCGTGGCGCATTAAAACTTGCCTAGGCGTTAAACCTCTAGCGTAAGCGGCTAAAATAAACTCACTGTTTAAAGTTTCGATTACCGAACGTCTTGTGATGCGAAATATGAGTGTTGTGGTGACAACAGCGATAGATGAAGTTGGTAAAATAAGATGTCTGAAGGCATCAACTATTACCGCTTGTTTATCGATAGAATCAGACAATAAAATATCAATTAAAATGAAACCTGTAATACTTGGTATCTCATATATCAAGCTGATACGTCCAGACAGTGGAAACCATCCTAGTTGCAGGGAAAATACTAAAATCATGATCAAAGCTAACCAGAATACTGGTATGGAATAGCCCAGTAAGCTCACAGATAATAAGCTGTAATCGGTAAGCTTATGATGTCGTAACGCGGCTAAAAAACCTAAAGGCAGGCCAAGGAAAAAAGACAGAAAGAGAGCATATGCACTCAACTCTATGCTAGCAGGGAGGTAGTAACCAACATCTTCATACAGTGGCAACCCCGAACTAAAACTTACTCCCCAATTGCCTGCAAATAGTTGGCCCATATAATGCAGGTATTGAAAAAATATATTTTCATCTACATCGTATTTTATCTGACTAATTTGCAGTGCTGTTAACTCATTAAACCTCAAGCCTGTAAGATTTTCCAATGCTTGACCAGGAAATAAATAGGCCAAAAGAAAAGACAATAAGCTCAGTATAAAAAGAGTAACAAACACAAGATTTGCATAACGCAGCAATACATTACTCATTAGAGTTTTTTCACTCCACCAAAACGCACGCCACCATATGGGTTGATGACTAACCCGTCTAAATCTTTTCGATAAGCCTGATATCGAGATGCATGCGCTACTGGGATCAACGGCAGTTGTTCGGCCAAGAGTTCATTGGCTTTACCATAAAAATAAGTACGTTCACTAATATCGGTATACTGGAGCGCTTGATTAATCAATAAGTCATATTCCTCTGAACACCACATTGCCCTGTTAGTACCGGAATCGATGGCTGCACAAGACAATAGCGGACGGTAAAAATTATCTGGGTCGCCATTATCTGCTGACCACCCGATGAGAACCGAGTCATGAAGTCCCTCAGTTAAACGCTCTCTAAACGTTGACCATTCGTAACTGATAATATTGACTTGTATACCAACTTCTTGCAGATAAGCTTGTATTAACTCAGCCATTTTCATTGCATTTGGATTGTACGCGCGTTGCACGGGCATTGCCCAGATAGTCATTGTGAAGCCTTCGGGGATCCCTTGCTCGCGTAAAATATTTTTTGCCGCAATGGGATTATAACTGAGAGATCTGACATCAGCCTGAAACGCCCAGGATGTAGGAGGAACAATGTTTTTTGCTGTTATAGCACTATTAAAATAAATGGCTTCAATTAGAACGTTTCTGTCGATTGCCATACCTAAAGCTCTGCGCACCTGTGGATTATTAAAAGGTGCTTTAGAAGTGTTAAATGCCCAAAAGCCAATGTTTAAGCCTGGTTTCTCATCTAATACTAAATTTTCTTGTTTACGTATTACTTCCAATTCAGCGTGGGCTGGTAAAGCAATTGCATCACATTCTCCGGTAAGTAGTTTAGCCATTCTAAGTGAGCTTGAAGGGGTAATATCAAATATGAGTTCGTCGGTTAATTCAATCTGGCGCCAATATTCTGGATGTCTTGTATAGCGTATATAATGGTCTTGGCGAAAGCTGGTCAGCTGATAAGGTCCAGTACCAACTGGCTTAAAATCTATTAGTTCTTTTTGGTTCCGTGATATCAATTTATCAGCATACTCAGCTGATAATATTACAGAGAAGTCTGTCGCAAGATTAGCCAGAAAGGAGCTTTCTGGCTTGTTAAGAGTAATCTCCACCCTGTAACCATTTATGCGCTTGACCTGTGTTATCAAGCCACCAAGATTCAAGCTATCTGTATAAGGATACCTTCCACCGGATATGTCGTGATATGGGTGATCAACTAGTCTCCAACGATCTATACTAAATAACACGTCATCTGCATTAAAAAAACGTGTTGGCTTAAAGGCTCGTGTTTTGTGAAAAGGGACCTCCCGTCTAAGCTGGAAGGTATAAGTTTTACCGTCATTACTAACCAGCCAGCTGGTCGCAAGTGCGGGAACTATATCTCCAGTAACAGGATCAAAATCTATTAATCGATCATAAATTTGATGAGACGAAGCATCTACTGTTGTGCCTGAAGTATCTAACTGTGGATTAAAACTTGCCGGACTTCCTTCTGAACAATACACAATACCATTTGGGTATGTTTTCGTTTGGAGAAGTGCATCACAAGCACTTAAACAAGTAATTGCTAAAACAAGCAAAGCTGATTTGAAGCAAGCTTTTTTTTTGATTTTTTCGTGAATATACACTGACTTAATTTAACCCATGTCTTCGTTAGTTTGATCTAACAAATTATACTTTTTTAAATAACCACGTAGTTGATGATAAGTTAATCCGAGTTTCTCTGCAGTTTTCTTTTGGTTAAACTGACTGTCTGCCAATGCTTGGTTAATTAAACTAATCTCAAATTCTTGCGAAAGTTCTTTTAAATCAACAGGAAAATCGAAGTTTGAGTTTGTTTTTGGGTCTGTTAAAACTTGAATTTTTGGTAAAGCTTCAGCCGATGTAATAGGAGAGGGAAAAGACTCGGCATGAATGATTCTATCCTGTGTTTTAATTCTTTTTTGTGGCCTATAAATAGACTCAAAAGGGTCTAAAACAATATTGTGTACGGGTAAGTTGGGGTTGTTGCTGCGATATACGGCACGTTCCACCACATTTTTTAATTCACGAATATTACCAGGCCAGTGGTAATCCAATAAAGTGCGTTTAGCCTTTTCAGTAAAACCACTAAAAAGCTCCATTTCAAGTTCTCTGGCCATGTTGATAGCAAAAGTTTCCGCTAACATCATAATATCTTCTCTGCGCTCACGCAGAGGGGGGAGGGTGATAACGTCAAACGCTAATCTATCCAGTAAGTCTGCTCGGAATTCGCCTGAGTCAGCTAGAGCAGGTAAATCTTCATTTGTCGCTGCAACTAATCGAACATCGACTTTCACACTGCGAGATCCACCCACACGTTCAAACTCTCCATATTCAATCACGCGTAATAGCTTTTCTTGCACCATGCCAGAGGTATTAGCCAATTCATCTAAAAATAAGGTGCCGTTATGTGCCGTTTCGAATCGTCCTTCTCGGCGTTTAGCTGCGCCTGTAAAAGCACCGGCTTCATAACCAAACAACTCACTTTCTAACAAACTTTCGTTTAGTGCAGCACAATTTAGTGTTAGATAAGTTTGTTCCCAGCGCTTTGACAAGAAATGCATACGTGCGGCTACAAGTTCCTTGCCAGTACCTCTTTCTCCGATAATCAAGACAGGTTTATTTAAAGGCGCAATTTGTGAGATTTGCTCTAATACTTCTAAAAAATTATTAGATTGACCTAACAAATTATTTTGTTGTTGAAAACGGCTCATCAATATCCTTAAAAAGTGGTCTAGACGACTAACTAATAGTCTGCATGATAATTATTATAAATCCCAGAGTTTAGCTTGTACAATAATATTTCATATAAATCAATAGTTTAGTTAAAAATAGAAGTTGGCCTATAAATTGAATAGTAAATAATAGTTGGTAAGAAAAACCAACTAATTCAGTTAAGCAACAGTATTTAACTAACATTTGATAAAGAGGTAAAGACTATGGGTATCTTCTCGCGTTTCACAGACATAGTGAACTCAAATATTAATTCCATTTTAGATAAGGCTGAAGATCCTGAAAAAATGGTACGTTTAATTATTCAGGAAATGGAAGACACATTGGTTGAAGTACGCTCTGCTTCAGCAAAGACGTTGGCAAGTAAAAAAGAGATTTCTTTGCAAATTGGTAAGATGCAAAACGAAGCTAAAGACTGGAAGGCGAAAGCAGAATTGGCTATCAGTAAAGATAGAGAAGATTTAGCTCGCGCCGCATTACAAGAAAAGAAAAAATGTGACGAACATGCCGGCGCTTTATCATCTGAACTAAAAGGCGTTGATGAGCAAATCACTAAATTGCAAAGTGAAGTAGGTCAGTTGCAAGATAAACTTGCAGATGCAAAAACACGTCAAAAAGCCATTTTATTGCGCCAGAAAACAGTGAGTTCTAGACTTGAAGTAAAGAAAAGCTTAGACAGTGGCAAAGTCGATGCTGCAATGGGACGCTTTGAGCAATACGAGCGTAAAATTGATGATCTAGAGTCACAGGTTGATGCTTATGACTTAGGTAAAAAAAGCTTAGCTGATGAGTTTGCTGAACTTGAGTCAGATGATGAAATCGATGACGAACTAGCGGCGTTGAAGAAAAAAATGCAAAGTAAATCAACAGTTGCTAAAAAATAAGATAGAAATGGGTCCTATACTCAGGCAAAAAGGAGATAAATTGTGGAAGATGTAATTGGGATAATAGTAGCACCTATCATTATATTCATGATATTTGTCGCTCCTATCTGGCTGATAATGCATTATCGGAGCAAAAAGCAAATGAATCAGGGATTAACTGAAGTCGAATATGGCACATTGCAGGAATTAGCGGACAGAGCAGAAAAAATGGCAGATCGCATTCATACCTTAGAATTGATTTTGGATGCAGAGGCGCCAGAATGGAGAAATAAAGTATGAAAACTTTTGGCAGTCTTCATCGAGACCCTAATAAAGGAAAGATTGCCGGAGTATGTGCTGGTATAGCAGAGTATTTTGGCATGGAAATATGGTTGGTGCGGATCTTAACTTTAACTGGATTTTTCTTGTTAGCCCCGCCTTTTTTCTTCGTAGGTTATATTGCAGCTTGGTTTATTTTAGAAAAAAAACCACGAGGTTTATCAACTAAGTTAAAACATGACGCGTTCGAACCCACAAGTCAGTACAATAAATCTCAGGGTAAAGGATGGCATAATATTTCTGAACAAGAATCCGAAAAAGTTATTGTGAAGTCTAAAGTTTGGCAAGCAGGTGAACCTCCTAAGCAGGCTTTTATCGATATTAAACAACGCTTTACAAAAAATGAAGGTAGACTCAGAAAAATGGAGACCTATGTAACTTCATCTGAGTTTCAACTCAACCGAGAGTTAAGCAAATTATAATACAATTTTATAGGGCTGACCGAAGGTTAGCCCTAGCACCTCGCGTTACCAATAACACAAGGCTTATACAGTTTTTATGCAGACTTCTTTTCTCCAACATCCTAACATTCAAGGCACTAAGCACAAGCTCAAGCTAGCTACTTCTAGGTTGGTTAATAACTATGTTAATTTGGCAGTCACAGGTTTAAGTGGAAGCGGTAAAACGGCATTTATTACATCTTTGGTTAATCAACTTATTGAAGCCAATGAAGCCGCGCACCTGCCTTTTTTTTCAGTGGTAAGAGAGTCCCGTTTGGTTGGTGTAAAACGAGATGTTCAACCCAACGTAACTTTTAGCCGTTTTGCTTACGAAGACGCTATGGAAAATTTAACTCAAACTGAACCTGAGTGGCCTTCGTCGACAAAAGGTATTTCCCAGATAAGGCTGAAAATAAAATACAAAAAAAGTAGAGGATTGAGTAAGTATTTGACTGAAGACGCTACTCTTACTCTTGATATCACCGACTATCCCGGCGAATGGCTGCTTGATTTACCACTTCTTGAAATGGATTATGCACAGTGGTCAAAGCATTGTCAGGAAGAACTCAACGATCCATTTAGGCATGACTTAGCCATGCCGTTTTTTGCAGCGATGGAGAATTTAGATTTAAATGCCACAGGGGACGAATTAGCACTACAAAGAATCGCTGAGTTGTATAGCCAGTATTTAACTGATTGTCAAAATCATGGTTATCAATTGCTGCAACCTGGTCGATTTATTTTACCGGGAGAATTTTCTGGTGCGCCCGTTTTACATTTTTTTCCTATTACTGATCTGCAACTAAAACAACAGGGAATTGATCTCAACAAACCATTAAAAGACAGTAATGCAGAACTATTGAGCAAGCGTTTCAAACATTACAAAATCGAAGTGGTGCAACCATTTTATAAAGCACATTTTAAAGGCTTTGACCGACAAGTTGTTTTAGTTGATTGTTTATCAGCGTTAAATCGTGGTTATCATAGCTATCAAGACTTACAAAAGGCATTAGATTGGCTAATGGGGAGTTTCCAGTATGGTTCTTCTAATATACTCAATCGTTTGTTTCAACCCAAAATTGATAAGCTGGTATTTGCAGCAACTAAGGCTGATCACATTACACCTGATCAACAAACTAATCTGCTTAAACTGCTGGAAAGTATGCTGCATAGTGCAAGAAAACAAATACAGTTTGAGGGTGTGAGTACCGAGTCGACAGCAGTATCAGCTATCCGTGCGTCAAAGTCAGGGCTAGGTCAGCTCAACGGCGAGAGCATTCCAGTTCTGCAAGGGAAAAATGAACTGGGCTCAACCATTACCTTGTTTCCGGGTGAAGTCCCACAAAACTGTCCTAGCCCTGAATTCTGGAAGCAGCAACAGTTTGAGTTCCCTAAATTATCACCACCGCTGTTGCTCACGGAACATGCACTGCCCCATATTAGAATGGATCAAGTGCTCGATTTTCTTCTGGCAGATAAATTATTATGAAACAATCTCCCGTATCCCAAAAACAGTTTCAAGAAAAAGCACCCAGCAAACTCAAAGGTGCACATGTTTTTAATAACCAAGAAGCCGATGTAGAATCACAATCTACCGTCAAACCTGCGTTTGTTGTTACAGATGCCGATTCAATTGAGGTAAGCGATGAAAAAGTGGATTATAACCAATCATTGCATTACCCAAAAGAGATAACTATCAAAAAAACTGGCAATAAATGGCTGGCTTTTTTGTTCATCGCTGTACTACTGACAAGTAGTGCCGAGTTGATATTTTTTATTATTGCTGTGGTTGAGCAAATGGATGTGTTGGCAGGTGTTTGGCTAGCAATTTTTTCTGTATTTGGGGTTTTGGTTTTACGCCAAATTTATGTTGAGTACAGAGGATTAAAACAACTTAAGCTTCAGGGCGAAATTCGAACTCAATCTGCTCAAATGGCCAACAGTAGTGTGATTGGGTTGGCCGAGAAACATTGTTTGAACATGGCCGAGAGTCTCCCAAAGGAGTATCAGAGTTTGCTGTCAAATTGGCGTAACAGTTTAGATCCACATCACAGTGATAGTGAGGTGTTATCTTTGTTTGAACACCAAGTAATGGTCCCTATTGATAAGTTAGCCATAAAACAAGTGAGCAAAAATGCTTCAGCAGCAAGTGTTATGATAGCCGTAAGCCCTTTTGCTTTTTTGGATATGTTAATAGTACTGTGGCGAAATATTCGGATGATGAACCAGGTGAGTGAAATATATGGTTTGCACTTGGGTTATTGGGGCAGGGTGAGGCTAATCCGTAAAATATTCCACTCTATGCTGTATGCGGGGGCCGCCGAAATTATGTCTGATGCAGGTAATTATGCATTAAGTGCAGGTATAACGGGTCAGCTATCGACGCGTGTCGCACAAGGAATGGGTGCTGGATTGTTGACTGCTAGAATGGGGTTAAAGGCGATGAATGAAAGTCGTCCTTTACCTTGGACATCACAAACCAAACCGGGTTTGTCAGGCATCAGCAAACAATTATTAGCTGATTTAAACAAACGTTTTAGGTAGGTTTTTTAGCTCAGCTAAACCTTTTTTTGCGGTGTCATTTAGAGTGGTTGTAAGCTTATATTTACAATTTTGTCACAAGACAAATACATACGTTATGCTTTTGATTTTGCTTGGGGCGAGTACACTTTTAGGTATGTTAAATAATAAATTAATGTCATTGCATGTCAAAAAATACAGGTTATATATCCCATCAACCAGATGAAAATGGTCTGGTCAATTGGAGCGCAAAAGAAAATAAAGTTTGGTCAGAATTGTTAGCAAAACAACTACGCTTGCTTAAAGGGCGGGCCTGTGACGAGTATCTACATGGGCTTGATTTGTTGAACTTACCCTCTGAGCGTATTCCACAATTAGCCGAAATTAATTCAGTATTGATTGAAGCAACGGGTTGGCAGGTAAAACAAGTGCCATCGTTAATAAAATTTGATGAGTTCTTTCGTCTATTAGCTAACAAACAATTCCCAGTAGCAACTTTTATACGTTCAAATGAAGAATTTAATTATCTGCAAGAGCCAGACATTTTTCATGAGGTTTTTGGCCATTGTCCATTATTAACTAACCCTGCTTTTGCTCATTTCACTCATACTTATGGAAAGCTTGGTTATGCTGCAAGCAAAGAAGATAGAGCTTTTTTAGCTAGGTTGTATTGGTTTACAGTTGAGTTTGGTTTAGTCAATACACCTGATGGTACTCGAGTTTATGGTGGTGGTGTTTTGTCTTCGCCAGGAGAAACAATTCATGCGGTCGAATCGGATGACTGTATAAAAATGCCAATGCAGCCTTTAGATGCATTAAGAACCCCTTACCGTATCGATATTATGCAGCCTATTTATTATGTACTTGCATCATTCGACTCCCTATTCGATATTGCAGAAATGGATATTATGGCCTTAGTAAACCAAGCTAAAAAACTGGGTTTATATGCGCCTAAATTTTTACCAAAAGAAAAAAAGGCCAGTTGACCGTTTGTTAATGTGAATACATTTATTTATTCTCTCTAAAAAAGGTTTACTAGGTTTTAAAAATTCACCAGTAATAAGGCTTTCTAAGCTCAGCCATTTGTAATAATATCTTTACGCTAGCTCAAGTTCGGGCTGGTTTATCCCCTAGATCACTGTAACTGCATGACGGCGACAAGGTAATGAGGCCTTTGTGCTTATTCTGTTAGGTACATCGTCGGTTAACGGTTAGGGCAAATCAGTTTAGCCAACAACCAGCCAGTTCCAAAGATAGAGGATATAGTCTTGTATTCAAATGAGGTTCTAAATGCGCTTAGAAGTAAACTGTCAAGATCGTTTGGGCATTGCCCAAGATGTGTTGGATATATTAGTCGAGCATGAAATCGATTTGCGCGGAATTGAAATTGATGAAGTAGGAAAAATCTTCCTGAATTTTCCTAATATGGAGTTTGTAGACTTTCAACATTTGATGCCTAAAATACGCAAGATTGAAGGCATTGAAGATGTAAAAACCACCCCATTTATGCCCATCGAGCGAGAGCAGTATCAGCTTAAAGCGTTGCTGCAGACTTTGCCTGACCCTGTTTTTTCGGTCGATACTAAAGGTAAAATAATATTGATTAATGATGCAGGTTTATCAAGTTTAGATATCCCTAAAAAAGAGATTATTGGCAGTGATATTGCAGAACTACTAAAAGGATTTAATGTTATCCGCTGGTTGGAAGGTGAAAAACCTCAAGCTCAAGCGCAAAGGATAAGGTTTTTAGAACAAGATTATTTACTTGATATTTTGCCTGTTATGGTGCCCGACTCTGATGACGCTGACATCTTGGCAGGGGCAGTATTTATGCTTAAGTCTGAGCTCAGGTTAGGACAACAACTGACTGTTTTTCATAAAGCTAGCTTGGACAGTTTTATTTCTATCCAAGCGGACAGCAAGGCCATGAAAAATGTTGTGAAAGAAGCCAAAAGAATGGCTGAATTGGACGGACCTATTATTATTTTTGGTGAAACAGGCACCGGTAAAGAGATGCTTGCCAAGGCATGTCATGAAGCAAGTAGGCGGAATGAGGGAGCTTTTTTAGCTTTAAATTGTGCGTCTTTGCCAGATAATGTTGCTGAAACAGAGTTATTTGGTTACGCCCCGGGCTCATTTGGACAAATTGAGAGCAAAGCCGGATTGTTAGAGCTATCAAAAGGAGGCACTTTGTTTTTGGACGAAGTAGGTGACATGTCTTCCCAGCTTCAGGTAAAACTTTTGCGGGTTTTACAAAATAGCAGCTATCGCAGGATCGGCGATGAAAAAGAGCAACAGGTCGATGTCCGGATCATTTGTACGACTCAAAAAGACTTAGGTAAATTAATGCAGGAGGGGCAATTTAGAGAGGATTTGTTTTACCGATTAAATGTGTTGAGTTTAGTGTTACCTCCATTAAGGGAACGTAAATCAGATGTTATTGCTTTAGCTGAGCGTTTCATTAAACAACACAGTGTTAAATTGGGACGTAAAGCACCTAAGATGACCAAGGCTTGTATCGATTATTTACAAACCTATCCATGGCCAGGTAATGTGAGACAACTCGAAAATGCGCTTTATCGAGCCGTTTCATTATTAGAAGGCAAAGAACTAGATAAAGAAAACATTCAACTGCCGTCATGTTCTGCAACAGTGAGTTTTGTTTCAGAAGAATTTGCTGGAAGTTTAGATGATGAAGTGAAGCGTTTTGAAAAAGATATATTGATGCGGTTATACCCTAGCTATCCAAGTACAAGGCAATTGGCTAAAAAACTAGGTTTAAGCCACACCGCTATTGCTAATAAATTACGTGATTACGGCATCAATAAAAAGACTGTAAAAATCGTATGATATTATAAATTCTTAATCGGCAATTCTGTGGTGTTTTTTACTTGTTTAAGAGCAAAAGTGGAGCTTAAATGGTCAACTAGAGGCAAGTTAGTTAACTTAGTTTTTAGTAAGTGTTCATACTCTTCAATACTTTCAACAATGACTTTTAGCAAATAATCCTTATCTCCACTTGTGGTATGACATTCTACTATTGCTTCAATATTCTGTACTGCTTTTTCAAAATCATTAAGGGACTCGCCGTCATGATTTTTTAAGGTCACATAAATAAACACTGACACACCTAAATTTAACTTTTTACTATCAAGCAATGTGACTTTCTGGAGAATGACTTTATCTGCTTCTAAGCGTTTTACTCTTCTCCAACAAGGTGTATGTGACAAACCCACTTTTTGACTTAAATCAGCCATTGAAACAGTTGCGTCTTTTTGCATCACCCGCAGAATTTCTCGATCGAATTTATCTAGTTTCATAAAGTATTTGTTTAATTAAAAAAAGAGATTATTAATATAATGATGAAAGTTTAATTCTTTTTCAAGACAAAAAAGAGGATATTTATCCTAGTTACACAATTCATCTGTGATTTATCAGCTTAACTAGTTTCGCTACTCATCAAAGTTGCAAAAAATGTCCTACAGGTTTTGAGATATTATGAACATATTGTAACGTTTAACGAGTTAAAAGAATGTCGGTTTTTGAGCACATCGAATTTGATGGACATGAGCATGTGGCTTTTTATCAAGATAAAGCCAGCGGATTAAAAGCAATTATTGCGGTGCATAATTCAAACCTTGGAAATGCACTAGGTGGTTGCCGGATGTGGCCCTATGCTAATGATGAAGAAGCTTTAAGAGATGTGCTGAGACTGTCAAAGGGCATGACTTATAAAGCAGCGATGGCGGGTCTTAATCAAGGAGGAGGCAAAGCTGTAATTATGGGTGATCCAAGAACTGAAAAAACCCCAGAAAAACTTTTAGCTATGGGAACGTTCATTGATAGTTTGTCCGGCAAATACATCAGTGCCGAGGACTCAGGCTTGACTGTAGACGACTTGAAATTAATGGGAAAAAAAACTGAATACGTGTCAGGTATTAAAGCCAAGTATCATATTAATTCTGAACCAGCCGACGGAAATCCGGCCCCTTCAACAGCCTATGGAGTTTTTGTTGGCCTCAAGAAAACTGTTGAAAAGGTGTTGAATTCAGAGCTTGAAGGAGTGAAAGTCGCTGTTCAAGGTTTGGGGCATGTTGGTATGCGCTTAGCCAAACATTTATACAAAGAGGGTGTTGAATTATATGTGACAGACATACATCCAGAAAATATTGAAAAAGCAGTCAACGAATTTTCAGCCATTGCGGTTAGGCCCGAGGATATTTATGACTTAGATGTTGATGTATTTGCTCCTTGCGCCATGGGAGCAATACTCAATGCTAAAAACATTGCGAGACTAAAAGTAAAAGTTATTGCTGGGGCTGCGAATAATCAACTAGCCAAAGAAGAGTTTGGTCAGATGTTAGCGGACAAAGGAATACTGTATGCTCCAGATTACGTCATCAACGCTGGAGGTATAATTGACATATTTCATCAATCAATCTCTAGCTCAGATAAAAAATTACGAGACCATATTGAAAAAATAAGCGATACATTATTTGAGATATATAATCGTGCTGAGTTACAAGGGATAGCGACCAATATTGTTGCTAATCAAATTGCAGAAGAGCGTTTTGGTTGATTTTTATACTTTGTATAGATTGTAGTGAAAAGTGGGTTGCATCTGGCATAAGCTTTGTTCATAATGCGGTCGCCTTATCAAAACATGTTTTTTATTAGGCTTTTCAATGGTGACCTTTCGGTCCCCTCGCAATAATACTTTGTGAACCCGGTCAGACCTGGAAGGGAGCAGCCGCAGCAAACGACTTATGTGCCGAGGTGTGCTGGGAGGGCACCACCAATTCTTTACAAACCTCTCTTAAATTCATCACAGATGATTAAAAATTTATTGCAACTCTTAATGCTATGTCAACTGCTATATCAAGTGCGATAATAAATGTGTTGATAGCCACAGCGGTTCATGACTCGGAAGCTAAAATTTCAGTTTTAAGTATTTGTGTTATCTACACAAAATAGCTTTTATTCAAGTCGATGTTGAATGTAATCTGGCAGGTTCAAATGCAGTTAAATTTTATTTGTGCCCTTCATCACCTTTACATTGCAGGCGATGTGTTCCAGCTTTTCTCCAAAGAGTTTTCGGTCGTTGATATCATATGCAGTTGCATATATGTCTCTTCGTTTGAACGGGCTGTGCATTCAAGCCGTTTACAGGAAGCGTTTTTGCATATACAACGGTTTTAGAATTTTATAGTCGGTATTCCCTTT
>JAWUXU010000074.1:0-11122 GCA_034111145.1 Paraglaciecola sp. | reverse complement strand
CAACAAATAATTGAGAAAGCCTTCGCACTGCCCCTCTATCTTCATGCGCTGGCCCCACCATAAATCCTGGTGTATCACACAGAACGACCAAGGGAATAGAAAACTGCTGACAAAGATGCATAAATTGACTCGCTTTTTCGCCTGCATCAACATCAATGGCACCGCCTAACACTTTGCAATTACTGGCAATGATGCCAACTGGATGACCTTGTAAATGCATAAATCCAGTGATGAGCGCTGCGCCAAATTGGGCTTTAATTTCAGTAAAAGAGTCGGCGTCTGCGATAACATTTACGATATCTTTCACGTCATATACAAAACGTCTATCTTCGGGTAAAACATGATTAAGGGCTTGTTGGTCTGCAAACCTGCTTTTATTTCCATCTACTAGTGGACCTTGGAAATACAACAAACATTTCTTCGCCATTTCGGCTGCTTGTTGCTCATTTTCCACCAAAATATCTATTACACCATTTTTGAACTGATTAGCGCTGGGGCCAATATCAGTGGGTTTAACCACACCCAAACCACCGCCTTCAATCATTGCAGGCCCTGCCATACCTATCCATGATGACTTAGTCGCAATAGTGATATCTGCAGCGCCAAATAAAGCGGCGTTACCTGCAAAGCAATAACCATTTGCCACGGATATACGCAGCACTTTTCCTTGTAGACTTGCCCAAGTAGCAAAAGATTGGCATTGCAGACCTGAGTTCACTGTGGTGATATCGGTATCGCTGGGACGACCTCCGCCTCCTTCGGTAAACATAACAACTGGATATTTTTTATCTGACGCCACCGCCAATATACGGTCTAATTTTAAATGATGGAAATAGCCCTGTGTGCCTGCTAATACACTGTAATCATTGATCACTATTGCAGCTTGTGTATTTTGCTGCGCGACTAAACCTTGATTAATATGTCCGATACCAGTGATGACACCGTCAGCGGCGGTAGCAGATTTTAAATCCTTATAGTCTCGGCATAACCGCTGTGCAGCCACCGCCATTTGTCCGTACTCTATAAAACTATCAACAGAACATAGATTTTGTAAATTTTCTCTGGCTGTTAAGTAACCTTTTTGCTGGCGTTTTTGTTTTTGTTCAATTCTATGCACATCAAGGGTCAGCGCTTTTCTGGTTCGCAGTTCATCTACTAATCTTTGATTTGTCTTATTAATGATGGAAATTTCTTCGCTTTTAGTTTTGCTAGCGCCGTCTGCGTGAATATCCACCATAGGCATACCTACGAAACATTCATCCTCAATCTTGACAAAAACTTGACTCACTTTCCCCGAGACTTCAGCGCACACTGTAGTTTGCATTTTCATGGCTTCAATAATAATCAAAGGTTGATTGATATTGACCTGTTCGTTTTTGCTCACTAAAACAGCCACAATAACGCCTATATTTGGCGCACAGTAAGTATGAGTAGATGGCACTTTTTAATTTCCTTCTATTAAAAAACGTTCAGCCCGCTCAACTTTTTGCGGTTTCGCTGTTATAACAACAACATCTCCGACTAATAAAAACATATTTTCGTCGGGTTCAGATAGTTCATGATCCCCCCTTCTCAGGCCTTTAACGCTGACCCGCAATTTTTGCAAGTTTAGTTGCTGTAATGATTTACCCACAGCGTAGGCGTTTTCTGTCAGAATAACTGCGTGCATAAACTCCGTTTTATTTTGTTTGATGTAGTCGAGTTCAGTTGTCTTACCAGGAAAAAAACCGTGCATATTGGCATAATGTCCCTTGCGTTCTTTGCGCACGCGTTTGAGTATTCGGGACATTGGCACACCAGATAGCTGTAAAACTTGAGTCACCAGCATCAAACTACCTTCGAGAATTTCCGGCACCACCTGTGATGCTCCTGCCTCAAGTAATTCTTCCATGCGATCATCTTTTCTCGTTCTTACCACTACTGGCAAGTCTGGATACAAGCTTTTAACTAAATGAACAACACGCATCGCTTTTTCATGATGATCAAAAGTAATCAGTACTAGTTTGGCTCGTTCGATGCCAACCGAGCGTAATATATCTTTTTGTTTTACGTCGCCAAAATAGACAGGCTCGCCTGCATTTTGACTCTCTTGCACTCGGATAGGATCAGCATCAACCACCATATAGGAAATAGCTTCAATCTTTAATAAACGGCTAACTGATTGACCCACTCGGCCAAAGCCAAAAATTAGTACGTGATCAGCCACTTGTTGGTCTTGGTCTGAAAGTTGTTTTAAGTCTTTTACATTAGGTAACGCTTCAGGGCTGATAGCTTTAGCAATTTTGGGGCTTTGATCTACTAACCAAGGTGTAATAGCCATACTCATCACACCAATAGTCAATAGAAGCGAGCCTTGCTCCGAGTTTAATATTGCATGATCCACAGCCAATGCTGCTAATACAAAACTAAACTCACCTAGTTGACAGAGTTTAAGTCCGGCCGCCCAAGCATCTTGTTTGCCTAATTTAAAGATCGCAGCGGAAACTCGAATAAGCACCACTTTGAGCAACACAATAATCACCAAACCCAGCAGTGCCCAGTGTATCTGATTTGGTAAATTATGGAGTTCCAGGCGCATGCCTATAGTAATAAAAAACAGGCCCATAAGAATATCTCTGAAGGGCCTGATATCAGCTTCTAGCTGATGTTTATACTGACTCTCACCCAACATCATACCGGCTAAAAACGCACCTAACGCCATAGATAAGCCAAAAGAAAAAGCCAAACCTGCAGCCATTAAAGCCACCATAATGGTAGTTAATACAAAAAGCTCATCGGTGCGAGTGCGCGCCACTTCACTGAACACTTTAGGTAACACCCATTTGCCGATGAATAACAAAATGCCCACTACCAATACCCCCTTAAGAAATGCCATTGAAATAGCAATACTTAAACTTTGTTCAGAATCAGCGGCTAACAAGGGCACCAATATAAGTAGCGGTACAACAGCAAGATCTTGTAGTAATAAAATACTCACCGCAACTTGCGCGCGAGGCGTGTTCAAAATACCCAAATCACTAGTTTGTTTAATCACAATAGCGGTAGAAGACAACGCTATAATCCCACCTATAACAAACGATGCTTTGGCATCAAAACCCAATAAAAATGCGAGTCCCATAAACATTGATGTCGTCAGTACCATCTGTGCTAACCCCACGCCAAATACTAAGTGACGCATAGCTAACATTTTGGAAATTGAAAATTCCAAACCCAATGAAAATAACAAAAAAACGATACCCAGCTCGGCAAAGTTTTCCATATCTTCAGGGTGTTCAAATAATGCCAACAGATCAGGCCCCGCTAGAATTCCACAAAACAGATAAGCCAAAATAGGCGGCAAATTGATACGTTTAAATAACCAAACTGTTACCACTGCTACGGCCATTAAAATAACAATATTGCCTAAATTCCCATGCATAGTTTGTTGTTTCCCTTTGTTTGTTATCTGGTAGGCATAATACTTGCTTAGCGCTGACTAAGAATCATTTTTTATATAGTAATTCGCCATCTTTTTGGCAGGAGAGTCCGTTGCAACAACTTAACCAGTTATACGACGCAAACGTAGCTGAACCTTACTTTAGTCCTGAAGTCTCTAACCAGGGGTCTAACCAAGGGTCTAACCAAGGGTCTAACCAAGAAATCAGTCAAGCACTCAACCATGGGCAAAAACAAGGGTTGACACAAAGCCAGCTTAATAATTTCATCTTGAAATTGCTAACAACCATAGATTTGCCCAAGCTCACTGAATTATATTTTCAGCAATTAAAAACTACCCTACCGCTGTCTGAACTAAAAATCCAGTTCGAAGATAACAGAGTTAAATTTGGTCAACCACTAAAACACACACACCTTAAGACACTCAATTGCATCGAAATAGGAAGTGTAGTAGCCGTCATGGATTACCACTTTACACAACAATTATCGTTAATAGATTGGCAAATCTTACAACAGATGCATATGAATTTTTGTTTACCTTTTAAGAATGCATTAGAACACCACAAAATCAAACAGTTTGCCATGAAGGATTTTTTAACATCTTTAGGCAACAGAGCCAGCTACGACGAGACAATGATCAGATTGACCAACCAATCACAAAGACGTCATCAGCCCTTTGGCCTACTAGTATTAGATATGGATAATTTTAAACAAGTTAACGATATTCATGGACATCAGAAAGGCGATAAAGTGCTCATAACCTGTGCTGATACTATTCTACACAGTCTTAGAGAGTCTGATTTTGCTTTTAGATTTGGTGGTGATGAGTTCTGCTGCTTGTTGCCTGATGCTAACAACCAAATCAACAATTTTGTTGCGGAACGTATCATCAAAGCCATCAGATCAGAACCGCTGCTGCAACAACATAAAATCTCTTGCAGCATCGGAAGTGCCACTTACCAAGAAGACGATTCACATATACTTTTGTTTTCACGGGCTGACGAGGCACTTTACGCTGCCAAGCAAGCTGGCAAAAACTGTGTTAGATCTGCTTAGGAAAAAAACTGCATTGAATTTAGTCAACAAGGCAAAATGTTGCCGCAAAAAGTGTCAAAAATTAAAAAGCGATGCTATAAAAAGCCATACTAAATACCATCGCTTTTTGTATAGGACTTTACAGGTTATCTAAATAACACCTTCTCTTGATTAAACCAATACACGCAAAATGCGAATAATGCTCCTGCAATAATCACCGTAGAACCAAATATTGCAAATAATTGGTAGTAATCCATTGTACCTTTGACTAATTCTTTCATGGCCAAAGAAACGTTAGTAAGCGGAACCCAAGCCCAGCCGCCTTTTAATTCTACGCCGGGTAAAAGAGATAAGAAAATAGGAATGATAACCAAAATAGTCATGGGCCCCATATAACTTTGCGCTTCTTTAAAACTTTTAGCATAAATTGAGATACTCAATAATAACGACGAAAAAATCGCCACCACAGGTACCAACATTAAAAAGATCAGCAGAAAATCAGCCATGGCTATTTGTGCCATAAAATCCGCAACAAATTTAATAGGCATCCCCTGACTCAAAACGAGCCCCCAAATCACCATACTGGCGACAGTTATCATTGCGGTCATGGTGCCTGCAAAACAAACAGTGAGAAATTTTCCCATCACAATTTTTTTTCTATCTATCGGTGAAATCAATAAAGTCTCAAGTGTGCCACGTTCTTTTTCGCCCGCACCAATATCGGTAGCCGGAGCCATTGCGCCCGATAGGCAAATGAGAAATAGCATATAGGGCAGCATAGCTCCTATTTTTTCACCCCAGTTTTCTCGATCATCTGCAGTATTCACTTTCTCCAATAGTATTGGTTCTACCAGAGCGCTTTGTTGTGCCACATCTAATCCCAAAACAGAAAATGCACTTTGTTGAAACAACTCAGACTGACTTTTAATTATTTCATTTACCCGTCTATAGACTAGGTTTAGTCCCGCATCGTTGAAATACAACTTAACGTTAGCCTGGCCATTTGTAAGCACATCACTAGAATAATTTTCTGGGATTTCCAGCACAAAATCGACTATCTCGTTGTGAATAATTGAGGTGTAATCGGCATTTTCTTCAATTTCGACGAGATTGAATTTATCGGGCTGTTGAAGATCCTGAACAATCTCAGGTGCATATTGTCCGCCTATAAGAGCATAATTCAGAACTTGAGTTTCTGCTTTATCCATAGCCTGTTTACTCACAAAACCAACAATACCGATAATCAAAGGGAAAATGAGTAACGGTAATGCAATCATAAAAAATAATGTTTTTCGGTCGCGAAGTAATTCTTTTATCTCTTTTTTAAATACTAACCACATGATCTATGTCTCTTTATTTATAAGCCGTTGATGAATCTTTATTCCCTAGCAGCTGATTGAATGGCAGCCATAAATGATTGGTGCAATGAGCCTTCAGCAAGGCCTCTGAAACTCGCAATATCACCATCAAACACAGTGCTGCCTTGGTCGATAACAGTGACTTTGTCGCATAACTCTTCCACTTCATCCAAATGATGAGTAGAGAAAATCACCGGTGTTCCCTGCTCTTTCAAACCACGAATAAACTCAAGTACCGTTTGTGTCGCCATAATATCTAAACCTGTAGTGGGTTCATCTAAAATAACTAACTCTGGTGAATGCACTACTGCCCGTGCAATAGCGATTTTTTGTTTCATGCCTGTAGAAAAACTCTCTGAACGTCGGTCTAAAAAATTATGCATATCTAATAGGTCTGCTAACTCTTTTATACGTAAAGCGATAGAATTTTCACTCATTCCATGTAACTGACCAAAATAATGAATATTTTCGCGACCGCTTAAACGACCATACAAACCTGTTGAACCCGATAAAAACCCTATCTTCTTGCGAGCAATAACAGGATGAGTTAATACATTCTCACCATTTATTTCTACGCTACCCGCATCCGGTTTTAGTGCAGTGGATAACATACGTAAAGCTGTCGTTTTACCCGCTCCATTAGGGCCCAGCAGCCCTAACACTTCGCCTTTTTGACAGGTAAAGGACACATCTTGGACCGAATGAAAAAAGCGTCCTTTTAATCGTGGATCTTTTTTCTCTTGTTCACTGAGCTTTTTAGGATTTTCCACAGCGAATTTCTTCGCCAGTTGTTTTATTTCTATCATTCCGTTTTCCTGGTTTTTGACCGAGTCAGTTATATAGTCCTTCAATTTAGTCATTTATTACATGCGATTAAGAAAAAAAATATGTAACAATAAAAATTCGCTAGGCTAATGAAAATAGCTTTGGGCGTATATCGCATTAGAATAATTTATTAGGGAGAGTTGTATGCAACAGGTCAGTAATCCATTTCAGGCCATGAAGGACATTTTTATTAAGCCTAATCAGGTGTTTGCCACTATTAGTAATATCCACAATTGGTCTTGGATACCTTTTTTCTGTGTTGTGGTCACCGCTGCAATACCCGTTTACATGTATTTTAATTTTGTTGATTTTTCTTGGTATACCGAATTTATGGTGCAGTCACTGGCTGGAGAACTAAGCCCAGCCGAACAGAACATGGTTCGCAACAGTATGATTGACCAAGCACAAAGTTTATGGGCAGGGGTTTTTAGCTCAATATTTGCTGTCATTTTAAGCAATGCGGTATTAGCGCTGTATCTAAATATTTTGACTAAGGCGGATGAAGAATGTGTGCAGGGTTATACCGACTGGTACGGCTTTAGTTGGTGGGTCAGCGTGCCAGTAATCATCAGTAGTTTAATATCAGCGATAGTGGTGTTATTCGCAACAGATAATCAGCTATCACCTATCAGTTTATCCCCTACTTCTTTGGCATTTATTTTTAGCATAGAGATGGACTCAGCATGGTCTTCGTTTGCCCAAAGTATTCGTTTAGAATCTTTTTGGGTCATGTACTTAATTGCAGTTGGATTAGCTCAGTGGACCCAACTGCCTAGTAAAAAAACGTATATGATTGCTATCGTGCCTTACATAGTTATTTGGGCAATTTGGGCATTAAGCATACTACTTTGATACAAGCCTTGAAGAAGGTAGTGGCCTAAAATAATCGGTATTCCCATAAAATTCTGGGGAATTATTGGCATCCCATACATCAGGGATCCCCAACAATGGCAGTGGACTAAGCGGCTTCTGTGCAGAGAATAAATCAGTGTTTCGAATGTGATTGACTAACAGTTCATCAAGTTGAACCACCTGCTCTGTATAAGGCAATGTTAAAAATTGATTGTCTACTTCTACCGCCAAAAATTTCCCGGTCAAACCAATAAAAGGTTGCAATAACATTTCAAGATTGGCATGACCAAAGATAAAACTATTTATCTCTTTACCCCAATACTGCCTATTTTCGACAAACACAGATTGCCATTGGTGTTGCTTTAAATTTTCAATCAGCTGGGAAAAAATATCTGAACGCTGATAGGTGACAATCACACCGCACTCATCAAAATGGGTTAAGTTATTTCTTCTAAGGGTGCGAGGTGATAGACCATATTGCTCAATATCTTCAACATGTTGTTGATTTAACAATCGTTTAGTTTGAGGGAATTGCAGCCAAATCAGTCCATTAAACAAATCGTGCCAGCTATTTAGGCGGGTAGGAATAACATTTTTTTGTTGGATGATTTGTTCGTAATAAAGTGTCGAGTCAGTGATTTGAGATTGGCATACAAATTCTGGTATCAAACAACTGATATTATTCAAGCTGCTCTTTAAGGTATTTAGACCTAGCGCATTAGGCCAAGAAGAAAGAGAACTTAAACTGAACCAATCTTCAATTTGCTGCATCGGCAACATCGGCAATTGCCTAATAAAATCCTGGTTCCAAACTGTCACAATTGCCCTTGAGAATGATCTAATGTAAAAAGGACCCGTCTTATAATCTTTAACCTCAGTAACTACAAGAGCAACTATATGAAAACTTGCCACAAGCTCCTAATACTTTGCATACCAATTACTCTGGCCTTATCTGCATGCCAAGACAAACAAGCCTTGGCACCTTTGCCAGTTATAGATAATTTTACCGATGTTTATCAAAATATTAATACTGATGATTTGAGAATACATATTAAAACTTTAGCCTCGGATGAATTCGAAGGTCGCTTACCCACCACAGTAGGCGAACAAAAAACATTGGATTATTTGGTTAACGAATTCAAACAAATGGGTTACCAACCCGGTAACGGCGACAGTTACTTGCAAACGGTTGAACTCATTGAAATGACAGCAGATCCTGACATGACCATGACCGTGGGCGAAAATAATTTTGTTTATAAAAAAGACATGATTGCTTCTACCAGCAGAGAACAGACCAAAGTAGAGCTAAAAAATTCAGAAATAGTATTTGTAGGTTATGGTGTTAACGCACCTGAATATGATTGGAATGACTACCAAGGTTTAGATGTAAAAGGTAAAACAGTGGTTATTTTAGTCAACGACCCTGGTTTTGAAAACCCACAAGGTGACAAGTTTCAGGGTACCACCATGACCTACTATGGCCGCTGGACTTACAAATACGAAGAAGCCAGTCGCCAAGGGGCAGAGGCCGCAATTATCGTGCATGAAACCAAGCCCGCATCTTATGGTTGGACGGTAGTTGCCAATAGCTGGAGTGGCCCGCAATATGGATTAGTCAGCAAAAATGGTAATGCCGACCGCGTTGCAGTTGAAGGATGGTTAACCACAGAAGCAGCACAAAAGGTATTTGCCGATGCAGGACTTAACTTTTCAGAAGAAAAGGCCAAGGCGATAGCAGGCCCCTACAATAAGCGCTTAGGGCTAGATGCGTCAATAACGGTTAACAATAGCTTTAAAAAATCTACTAGCTATAACGTAATCGCGACGTTACCCGGTAATGAAAAGCCAGATGAACATGTAATATTTAGCGCTCATTGGGATCATCTAGGCAAAGATGAAAGCAAAGAAGGAGACCAAATTTATAATGGTGCTCATGATAATGCCACAGGCATAGCGGCGAGTTTAGTCATGGCCAAAGCTTATTCTAACCTCAATATCAAACCTAAACGCTCGACCACCTTTTTAATGGTCACTGCAGAAGAGCAAGGATTGTTAGGCTCGAAGTATTATGCAGAACAACCCATCATCCCCTTAGCTAAAACCGTCGCCAATATCAATATGGATGCCATGAGTGTTTTAGGCCAAACCAAAGATGTTGCAGTTATTGGCATGGGTAAGTCTGAACTAGAAACCTATCTTGAAAAAGCCGCCAAGCGCCAAAAGCGTTATTTGGTGCAGGAAGGTCGACCAGAAGCCGGTTATTATTATCGTTCTGATCATTTCAGTTTTGCCAAACATGGTGTACCAGCGCTTTATGCTAAAGGTGGTGAAGAACCTATCGATGAAGCTACAGCGGCGTATCGTAAGCGTACTAATGTGATTGTCACAGGTTGTTATCATCAAGTTTGTGATAAATACCGCGAAAATTGGGACTTATCCGGTATCCAGCAAGATGCGCAATTATTATTTGAAGTCGGGTATGATCTTATATCATCTGAGGATTGGCCTAAATGGGCCCCGACTAGTGAGTTTCAGAGGAAGTAGGATCAGTGCCCAGGCTTACGCTTAATTGTTAGCGTAAGCCGTTCTCTAGTGATAATACGGCAATCAAAAGCACGCTGCGCGCCATCATCCCGCGCGGCGTCCGCGTGATGGTTTTTGTCTTGAATCCCTTCAAACCAGTTACTTCTTTTATAAAGTGCATCCGTGCACTTTACCTTTCAGACCAGCTAAAGCTGTTCCATATTTATCCCGTAAATAGGGTCAACAGCCAAAAAAAGTAACCAAGAAAGGCCCCTCGCTCCAAAAGTTCTTAACCGCAAAAAAAGACTTAGTTTATGGGCGCCAACCGCGTTGTCGCTACAAATGTGTTCCTCCAACTTTCGCTCAAATGACATAAATGAAACTGTTTTTTTTTAGAAGCACGGCTTCGCCCAGTTGAACAGCTCGACAAGCGACCGCCATGGACGGCAGAAGATAGAACAATGAAGGAGTAACGGGCTGGCGCTCCAGTTGTCGAGAAGTCGAGATTGTTACGCGGTAACCGAGCGCTGATCATCATGGATGTGCGAGTGACTAAGGTAAAGCGGTTACACCTAGCGTGACGCCAACTTTTTTAAATAGCATTTTTATCGCGTTTACCGACCGCTAATACATAAATCACAATCTCATCATCTAGAACTTCATATGCTAATCTATAACCTGCCGTGCGTAATTTGATCTTGTAGACAAAGTCATACCCTTTCAATTTAGCTGATGGTACATGTGGGTTTTCAAGTCTCTCGGCAAGCTTTTTCTTAAATTGTTTTTTAAGTGGTTCGGCTAATTTATCCCACTCTTTCTTAGCTACGGGAAGAAACTTTAATCTATAAGTCATCTAAACTTACTTCGATAGCTTTTGATAAATCACCACGACGCTCTTCTACAACTTGACCTAATTCGTAGTCATCGACAACATCCATTAACCACTCATAAGTTTCCGCCGGTACTAAATATGCCGTGGGTTTATTATGATTTAATATTGCGATGGCTGCGCCATCTGCTTCATTTAATAAAGCAGTAGGATTTTTTTTAAGTTCAGAAATACTTGCTGAACAGTCAGCTAAAACTTGTCTCAT
>JAWUXU010000073.1:0-15501 GCA_034111145.1 Paraglaciecola sp. | reverse complement strand
TTATTCGTATGATGATTTTTCGCTCAATATAGTCTGATAGTTTGAATTCTCTTACGTCCGCTTTAGGTCGATTTAAGCCTTTTCTAGACTAGAACCTTATGTCGGCTTTTGGCACATTGCCGACTGTCCGCAATGGTGGCTTTTTGCCCTTTAACAAGAATAATACTGCATTGATATTGGTGCTAACTATCGAATTAAATTATCAGTAATTTGGTAATGCCAAACCTCCGCTTCACCACAATAGCTCGACGCGCTTAAATCCAGTAAACACAACACGTAGTGGTTGGCCTGTGAAAATATCGGGCCGGTCTTTTCTAAATTCGGTGAAACAATGTCGACCATGCTTGCCAGTAGTCTGGAACAGTTAGTTTCAACCTGCTTGACCGGGATGCGCTAGTTGAACTAAAACAAGAAATGCAATTGGCGGGTCGAGATTAAGCAATGAAAAGGAATAGTTATGCGTTACGCTCATGCTAACGATCCGCATGTTAAGAAAGGTCAGAGAGTGAAAAAAGGCGATATCCTAGGTTTGGTTGTTAAAACAGGGTTAGTAACCGGTGCTCAACTTAATTTTGAAGTGATACGTAAGGACCGAGTTATAGCGCGATTGACTGTGAACTATATATTGGCAAGGCGTAATATGAGTGTTGAACAGTACTTCGCTTCTACTGGTTAATTAGGATTTATTTAAATTCGATACATCTCAATTTAAAGATCCGATCCAGCCAATATTCTAGTTTTTAACTACTGCCTAATCACTTTTCCAAAACTTGATGTTAACCCAACTACACTATTTGACCAGAGCTTAACCAAAAATCAGTTGCCTCAGATACAGCCTATGACCCCCCTGCCCTGCCTATTAAATAACATGTTCTAATTGAGCAAACATCATTGGCCATGAATGACACTCAAGGATTGTCTAATATTGTCTTGAAAACTGTCTCAGTTGTAGAAGCAACATTACAACCAGCGAAATGGACTTTATGTCTACCTAATCAGTCAATGTCGAGCTTAACCTGTGATCGTAAATCTGATATTGGACTCACAGGCCATTTGAATGATGTTATTGAATTAGTTGTCGAGGCTAATCCTCATGCTTTCAAAAATGCCAAGCCAGGTATTTAGGTACGCCCATAAGCCGCTTTACCCCCCTGCCCTGTCTGAATTAGAAACCGGTTTGTCAAAGTCTATCCAAAGCAGTCGATTTGTTTGGGCCACTGCTCAATACGTTAAAGATGACTACGAAGCATCAGTGTTTATACCTCAGGCTCTATATGTTTGGTCAGTGAGCTACCTAGGGATTAAAAGTTCACTGCAGTTAACAGCCTATCTGATAACCATTAGGCTGCATCTTTTCTAATTACTGAGATCGCATGTTTAAATACGATGAGAAGTAGTCCTTAGGTGAATATGTATATGGCCCATTTTAGTCTCTACAAGACATTATTTTCTGTATCGTCTGTAACGACATGAAAAAGTAGTCCATTGCTTGTAGTGGCTCTCTGGTTTACTTTAAAGTAGCTTTAACGTAAGTAATTCAAGTGATTTAATTCTGCTTGATGCCAACTTCCCTCTTTCATCCCAATAAACAACATTGTCATGATCGGCGTAAGCCATCTTAAAAGTTCTTTGTTTAGACTTTAACATCTAATGTGTGCAGCAACGTGCTGGAACTGCTTAGTAGTGTATTGAATTTGAGAGCAAATGCACTATTCACGCAGCAGTGGATCACCCTAGTGCGCAGCAATGGATCAAGTATGCATAAACGTACATTGTTGATATACCTAAATTATTTTATTGGCAAACTGTCCTATCTAAAATGGTTATTTTGGATAGGAAATTAAGAACTGTAGGGATGGGTGACGTTGAATTAGCACCTAGTGAGATGTGTTTATTTGATTATTTGATTATTTGTTTATTTGTTTATGTAGTTAACTTGAAAGGTCTGTTAATTATCGCGCTTTTGCCACTCTTTTAAATTCTGCGCTCCCTGTGAGGGGGTTAGGTTTGCTACGTCTATTTTGTATACTTCATTGGGAGCATCTGCCGTGATGGGCCCTTTATCTGAATGACTCAGTTTAGTGCGAAGTTTTTTGGAGGTGTTCTTAATTGCTTTGATGACAGATACAAATGTAAATGTAACCGTTTTTGTAGCGTAAGAATATCCTACGGCACCGATGTCTTTGAGAGTATTAATTACTCTTCTGACTGTGTTTTGTGACCATTGCATAGCCGCTGACAGAAAAGCAACTCCTCTAGACAGGTTATTTCTGTTTCTCTTTTTATTCCAGCTGGTTTGGTTATACAAATAGCCATGCAATATAAGTGTTTTGTGAAAGTGTTTACTTAGATTTTTTTGTTTTTTATCCACCACAGTATTGGTGTCACGGCGTAACTTACCTATATTGACTTTAAAAAAGGTCATATCACGAGGTGCTGATACTTTTTTGTGCTTTGTGACCGACTCTTTTAGCATTGTTGCCATAGCGTTAGCATATTTAACCGCATAGTCAGCTTCACCAATTGTTAGCTTATGCGCCACTTTGTCTATGTAATTATATTTTAACGTCTGGGCTTCTTCTTTCACTACAGACAAGAACTTCTTATCTATTAGATCTCCAAGTGCTTTTCGAACAGTATTCGCTGAGTAACCGACTTTATTGCAAATAGCTTGGGTCGTTTGTTTAAAGTTACCCTTAAAACGTCCTTCTTTTTGACATGCGAAAAATGCGACATGAGAAAATACATAACTTTCTGCATCGCTGAGGTGTTCAAACAGTCCGGTGGACATGAATAACACATCGTCTTTCTTGTCTCTGATGTTCATTTCATTCTTACCAACAAATTCAGTTCACATTTGTTGATAAAAAACGCGAAGTACTATTGACCTGATCGATCACTAGCGTAATATCACATATGTAGCCCATCTAACGTTACATATACAGACCCGCTTAGTGTTGACGCACTCTGCGGGTTTTTTATTTTTAGCGTTTTTTATCTTTTTATGAAGTTTAAAGATCCGACTTCATATTCATATTAAGTCGAATCTTTATACGAATGAGTAAAATGATCAAGCTAACAAGGGATCATTTTAAAGATTCGATCCGAGACTTGTATTGTTTAAAGATTCGATCCAAGCACTTCGTTGGAAGATATTGATTTTATTAAAGATTCGATCCAATGCTGCTTCTTATCATGATGCCTGACATATCCCGCCTAAAGGAGATAATCGGACACCCGTGTTCTCTAGAATATCCTATATTGATAAGAAAACCTTGTATGGTTGATCTGCCATACTCAACCACTTTTTCGTTGCTGCTTTTACCAGACAAATGTGTTGTGCCTATTGTGTCGGTTATCTTGCTTGATACACGCTCATCAATATTGGCTTTGTAGTCAGGATCAGCATTGGCAATCATTACGTTTGAGAATTTTCTTTTAAATTCAGGCAATGATGAGGTGGGTGCCACGCTTTCGCGTAGCTCGTTCCAAGTGAACAAACGTTGTTTATAAGAGCCGGTGACAAGCTGTTCTCGTGCCCATAGACTGAACAATATTTCAATTTCGTTGTTGGTTGAAAACAAATCACTGTCAAACAGCAACAGCTCTTTGACAATACGGTTTTGCTTAATGGCCTCAACAATATTTTGTATGGTGCTTTGTGGAAACTGGATGACTGCAGCTTTCTTTTCGGTTCCTCGTTCGTCATTAAAAGTCACTATTGCTTCTAATCTAAACATCTTATAGAAAAGCTCTAACTCCTTTATTGATGATGCTGAGACATGTGAGGCTAAGTTTGTCATGTCAAAGGTGGTGCCCGATATTCGGTGTAAACTTGCGATCGCATTCGTGATGTACCCACCACCAGATGCCTCATCCATATTAACGTTTTTACTTAAGGCTATAATTGGCTCAAGTGGCAAAGTGTATGTCTCTCCAATGGGCTCATCAGTGTTCAATAATGTTTTGATATGGGAGACCAACCAAGTGATTGTTCCAGCATAATAAGACAGATCAGGGAGGTACATCAGCCTACCCCCCTCTGCTCTAGCCGTTATCTTGATGGGCTTTTCAGTGGGACGATTTTTTACTTCGATACTGATTTTACTGGATGCATCTTTTCGATTTGTCCGCATCGCTTTAACCAAGTAGCGAACAGTTTTAAATTCAAGAAATCGTGCATTATCGTCATACTGATAGACGCTGACGTTACTTACCGTATCAGAAGCGACTAACTGAAATTTATCCACCTCGTCATCTTTTGATAGTGTATGTGAAGACAATGTTTTACCTGAGGGAATGACTAATTGAAACAGCTTTCCTCGTCTCTTTTTAATTGGGTCAGTAGTAATGAACTCGCTTTGTACTAACCCCCTTTTTTCAAGCAAATTTAGATGATGACGAATGACGGTAATTTTCTTATCAATCTTTTCTCCAACATAATCTAAACTACCAATGTTTTCTTCTATAGATTGTAATGCAATGAAGATATTCGAAGCCATTGCGGTGGTCGTTGTAGATACATTCAAGGAATTACAAAGCCGCGTAAAAGCGGTGAAGTCAAAATCTGCATCAATACAGACAAGTGGGGCAGTGAATCCATATTTTTCAGTTAAATTAAACAGCTCCCTCAAAACACACCCCTTAAAGATTTGATTTATTTTATGATTCGATTCGAGGATATTACAAACAAATTGCCCTGTAAATGATGATTGTCTTTATTCGTCGCTATAACATTACAATACACTTTTTTTAAAACATTACCGCGCGGTAATCTTTATAGATATTGTCTGTATCCCTTATTTATATTGGGCTGTGGCAAAGTGTATTTAAAAATTTAAATAAGCAAAATATGCCTAGATTGAAAAGCCTTAAAGATTCGATCCACGTCTAATACAAATATATCACACGAAGGATTATTATCTTTAATCGTCCCTATAACATTAAAGTACGCTTGTTCTTAAGCATATTACCGCGCGGTAAATATTATGGATGTTGTCTGTATCCCCTGTTTATAGTGCTCTGTAGCAAAGTGTATTTAAATTTTTAAATAAACAAAATATACACCAAGATTGATGTTTCTAAAGATTCGATCCGAGACATCTAACCTTTAATGTGCAAACATCACCGACGTATTCAGACAACGTTTGGTAAATATTATGTATGGCGGTTTAAAGGTCTTATCTAGTTATCACAGAAAAGGTGGAGTGGGGAAAACGTTTCTTGCCTCCACCATTGCTTACCTTTTAGCAGTAGGAGGCCCTGATAAAAAAGGGAAGAAACGTAAAGTATTAGTCCTTGATTATGATTCCCAGCAAGACTCGTCAAAAGCATTTATTCAAATGCAAGCTATCCCTGGTGATGATGAGTATGCAGCGCCTATTCATCCTCAATTTGGTCAAATAGATGACGATGAATGGACAGGGTACAATACAAGTACAGATATCTTGTTCGACCTACCTACTTATGATTATCCAACGGCTTTTGATAATATTAAATTATTACCATCTGAAGGTAACGTCGATAGAGTGCTAGCGCTGACGTCAGATCCAAATGAACTAGTGACAAAAATCACCAGCCACATGACAGCGTGGTTTAACCTTCCCGAGTTAAGTGAGGATTACGATATTATTATTATCGACAATCCTCCTAGTAAATCACCAATATCATCAGGAATACTAGCGGCAGCAACACACGTTCTTATTCCAACGGAAGCAGAATACGACTCAGTTGATGGTGCACCAATGTTGCTGAATCGCATCAAAATTATCAATGAAACTCGTCAAAAAGATCCATTGCAGGTGCTGGGTATCATACCTAATAAAATCCCAACGCCATCTAGAATGACACAAAAAGATAAAGTCGCTCTTACGAAGCTGTATGATAAAAATGGTGCTACAGCCGAACATATGTCGCGTTTTTTTGTAAGTAAAAGAGATTGTTATCGTGTGATGGAAAGGCCTTCAATCGATCCATCACATTTCGATTATGTGCATAATCACAAGGCTATTGAAGAGATGACTAACCTTTATAACTTAGTAGAAACAAAATTATGGGGAAGCCCAGATGAATAAACCTAGACGCCGTAAGGTCGAAATAAAACCTACTAGTCAAGATGACTTGATCAGTCAATTGGAGCAGGGAAGCAGTGTTTCAGAAAAATCACAAAAATTTCTGAAAGATATGCAGTCTAAAGACGCGGATAAAAAAAGTGAAGTCCATGATGAACCCTTGTTTAATTCAGGTGCCTTTTTTGATTTGGTGCTCATGGAATATATTAGACCACAGCAAGATAACCCAAGGTATCTTCCTGTAAAGTCATCTAGGTCTAACAAGGAAGTCGATGAATTGACTTTAGATGACTGTGTGCTGTGTGAGAAAGGCATTCTAGAAAACAGGCTACACAAGCGTAATCCTAGATATAACGAAATAGACAAGGAAATAGACGCAATAAAGACCCTCGCTGATTCCATCAAAAGTAATGGGTTAGTTCAACCTATTACTGTATGGCGCGGCAACACAAGCAATTACCCCATAATTTCAGGCCATAGACGTTTTTATGCTGTTTGCTTTTTGTATGGCCGCATGGTGAAAGTTAAAACCAAGATATACCCTGAAAAACCCACAAATGTTAATATTCTTAGGCATGTTGAAAATTTCTCTAGGGCTGACTTATCCGCATCTGACGGCTTAAGGAGTTATTCCGGTGCTATTAAGGATCTGGACTCAGTACTTGTAGGTGATATTACTGCGACAAAAAGAAAAGACATAGTGACTCACCAATTAGGCTTATCTCAGACCCAATACTATAGATTCGAGAAGGCCATGGAATATTATGAAGCGTTGTTACCTATTTTGGATAATGGATACATATCTTCGCTTTACATCGCCAATAATGACATTCAAAAATTAGATAAAAGCGGTGGGCCTGAAAAAGTGCTTCAGTATTTGGATTACCTATCTGAGTCATCAAAGTATGTCGAAGTGGATCTGTATTTATCACAAAATAATATTGAAAAACAAATACCGAAACCAAAAAGGGGCAGAGAAAAACAGTTTATTTCATTTCCCAAAATAAAAGTCAATCAGTCTCAAGCCATTATGCGGTTACTTAAGGAAGATATAACACAAGTGAATACTGGTATAGAGTGGGATACTTTGGATATGAGCGATCCAAAAGCTCTGGAAGATGCATTGAGTCATGTCATTAAAGCTTTATGTAAATAGAATATTTAAATTTACCCTGGGGTAAACTGTATATAAATGCCCCGAAACCCCTGATAAGCATGAGATGCAGGGGTTTTTAATGACCTATTTACAATATAGATATTCCCCCATTTAAAGATTCGATCCAGTCAATCGTTTCGCTTTCAATTATTCGTTCCAATTAGATTTCCCGTTTTCACGAAAGCTTCCGTTAGTGTGACTGCTTCTATGTATTTTGATTAAGCGTTTGCTTGCACAGGTCTTTGGTAACCAACCATTCGCCTACAGGTATGAATACTTCTTCATTTTCAATGTTATCGGCCATTTTAGTGATGGCGGTGTGTGTGGGGCTCTTTAGAACAAGCAAAGAGGCACAAGGTCACTAAAGGAAGTAGGGTAAATCGACTGTTTGAATAGTGGTGATAAACGGTAAAAAACTTGATTTGATGGAGCAAGCAAGCCTATTCATTGATTGAACTAAAAGACTTTTTTTATACTTATACTTATACTGTTAGGCGACAATATAGTGTACACACCATGCCACACTATACAGGGATCAATAGTCAAGGTGTCTTAAGACAACATGCGCTTAAAAGCGTTGGTGTGCTTATCAACAAACTGGTGCTTTAACGCACCCAAAATATGCGCACCTAAAACAATGTATAAGAGATAGGGAAGTAAATATTTATGCAACATTCCCCATACAATTGTACCCGTCTTACTAAAACTCCAAAGCGGTTCAAGCTCCCAAGCAAAGAAAAACGTTGGCGCACCGTGGAAGCTGGTCATAATAAATCCGGTAATGGGGATCATGATCATCATCACGTAAAGTGCAATGTGTGCGCTGTGCGCAAGCTTGCGCTCCTTAGCAGTAAGCGAAGTATCTAATGCTGGTCGCTTCGATTTTCGGTTCCAAAACAAACGTACCAAGACAAGTGCTAAGACAGTGACACCGATGGTTTTATGAACCACATAATACTCAACGCGATATGCAGTGCCTTCAGGAATGATAGAGGCGAATATTCCCATTGGAATTAATGCCAAAAAAAGAATCGCAATAGTCCAATGAAGAACACGTGATACCCGACCGTAGCGGTCTGGCTCATTAGCGGCGCTAAGCTCTAAGGTATCGGTATTTTTGCTTTGTTTTACCGCAACAGCAAGTAAAGCAAGCCCGGAAACCAATGCCACCATAGCTTGAATCCAAAGCAATGCTGGTTTGGCGGAATCAAGTGGAGTTTGGTTGGGCTTAGGGTGCTCCAGAAATCCAGTACCAAGAACATAGAACAAAAACCAGGCTGCGATAGTAAAACATCCTGAGGCCGCGAGAACGGTGCCGAACACTCGAATCTTTGCAGCATTATGGTTCAAAAACCATGCCGTTAACACGGACGTTAGAATAATGCTAAGCGCGACCCAACTTTCGAAGTGACCCGGTTGACGTTCGGAAATTTGCAGAGCCTCCAACGCAAATGCGCTTTGAGAAAACACAAAACTCGTTGCCGCTAGGCACAATGCACGTAATATATTCACATTTCACTCCTTAGTGTTCTTACTCGGTAAGAGAAATAGATAACATTCTCGACTAGGGCAAACAAGTGCTCTAGTTCACCATATATTTTTTGTAGACGTTTTTGATTGTTATATTATTGCGCAAGCAATAGGCGTGTTTTACATTTACAGTATAGTTTCTTCGAATATGTTGATAAACACCCCATACAAACCTTCTGTATTGTCTTAAAGACAATAATTGATTGCACCTCAAGGTTCTAGACCGCATTGGGCGTTCACCCGTCCTTTTACAATGCACTGGTGAAGGTCGGCAGATCGCTCGGACTTCGGTCGTACGGGTTAATATCCTGACTGTCTTATCAGAGCTTAAACTTGCCCACAAACGAATAAAAAATTTTGGTTAGTATTACCCTGAATATGTTCAGGGTTTCACAAAGCCTCAATGACTGTTTCCTGCAACAAGACCTAAATGACAAAAGAAGGAAACCACAACATGTAGTGGTTGATCGGGCTAAGTTGATAGCCCTTATAGTAATACAGTTTTTTACATCAAATTGATGTGCCTAACGCATATAATATTATCGAAAGACTGAGCAATTGCAGTTGAAAGAATCGTCTGTTGATTTGCCGATAAAATTTTGTCGAGCGTAGTTAAATATTTGAAACGGCGTTAAAACTCCCATCACAGGGCAGGGGATATAAGCGAACAGTGACATGAAGTAGGGTAACTCCGTCATTGTCTTATTAGCCTGCGCCTAATGTAAGGGTCTGCAAATTACTTACATTGACTTGTTAATGTGGAAATTGTGGCATTAAACTCAAAATTTCCTAGCATGACACTATAAATTAAAAAGGCATGTTAAATGACTATTACGCCCACATTTTGCTGTGATAATAAGGGTATTTTGTGCGGGTGTCGGCAGGGAATATTGTATGCTGCTGACTCACCAATCGATGTGTCTCAAGTGTTATAAAGTGATAATCAACGTTTCAAAAATATGCTAAGAAAATGAGACCGAATATGCCGAAATGAGGAAGTACGAGGGTATTTAAGTAGATATGGCGTTAAAATCCATCACACGTTTAAACAGATTGCATAATAATATTCACTCCAACCAAAAGAACTACTATTTGTGACACTGTCACTTTTTGCGTCTAACGTTTGCGCTTTTCGCAACTGGAGGATCGACTTCTTGATAACGGTCCTCGATAAGCAGGGAGATACAGTCCTTAATAGTCATGTCATACATTGCAGACAGGTCGTTGAGTTTATAATACGTGTCATTATCAATCACAACCGAAAATACATTATGTTTACGGCGGGAATTTTTTTTGCGTAGGGAAGAACACAGCGCACTGAACTTTTGTTCGGTGAGGTATTCTGTGCACCAAGCTGTTAGGTTAACAGCAAGTTGATCATCAAACTTGAAAGCGCAAAATATCTTGGTCCCCGAACGTTCCTTTTTGAACTCCTCAAGGTGTGCAAGATAACCCGGATCGGTTTTTAGTTTGGTATTGATGTATGTCCAGGCATCAATACCACTGATTTCGGTTATATTGAGTTTCATTGGGGTTCTCCATTAATATGTGACAGTGTCACAATGTAATCAATTTATCATAATGTGACACTGTCACAAAGAGTTTTTTAATATCTGGAGAAATAGGGTAGGGTGTTACTTCGTTATACACCGCTTATTTTCGTAACGTTTGTCCTGCTTACTGATCCAATATATTTTAGTATCCCAGGGGACATTAAATAACCCGTTTAACTGCGTTATTATTTAAAACCGCAATAAACATTGGTCTTTATGAAAATCTATCCACTGACGATAAATAAGGGCTATCCACTTAGCCCGATCAACCACTACATGTTGTGTTTCCTTTCTTTTGTCATTTAGGTCTTATTGGTACGCTTAATTGACATAACGAATTGAAAAAATTAATGTCTTCTTAGAGCGAATTGGAGTCAGTCGCGTTTCATTCAGTCGTATGACTATAAATCGCGCAAAGGAGCCGTTGAGTAATCTTGGTTAAAGTCAAAAATATGCCTGATAGTTGACCTAAGCTTGTTCTGAGTTTTGCGTTATTGATTGACAAGAAACTGCCATTTATAGTCATTGACGATTCGATAAATCAGCGTCTCTGGCCCGGCAGATTTGATTTAGTTGATAAGTTACTTAGTGAAAATTTGTATAGCTATCATTAACTGATGTTGAGCCTTTAAATATTTATAATCGAAATCTATCCACCCATTGATAACAAGCGAAAAAGTAGTTAACCAAATGTCCTTCCAAATAGAGTATTTTCTGATTTCGCATCAAAAAGCTTTCAAACTGTAGATTGTTTAATCCTCCCTTTATCTGTCTCAGTTAATATTGTTTGGGGTTCCATTGTAGTTAGCTTCTTAGTGATACTAATATCGCCAGGAGAAATCTCATCAATTTGTCTTAAAGTATCATTTTCTAGTAAACCATCGTATATGTTCTTATTAATGTTAACAAAGTACTGCAAGTCCTGTTGGTCGACCATCTCAAGAATGACCTTAAACATCATAGCAACTTGCCTTGGATCGACGCCAGAAAATATGCAGCTATCATGAGCGACAAAGCCCAATAAGTTGGGGTTAAGTCGTGCAAGTAACATGTCATAACAAAAAACTTTAACTTCGTTGATTCCTTGTGAACCATCTTTTGGTATATGTGGCTCAATATCGTATACGTATTGAGCATTTCTTGAGTTTGTTATTTTAAACGAGCCACCTTGTCCTCTATAAAAGCGTTTTACAAACTCACGAAATATTGACTCAATATTATCTCTGTGCTCTTTACTAGCTGTCAAATAACTAACTGATTTGTCTTTAACTATCGCTTTTTTCAACTCTAACTTGGACTTATCTTTTTCAAACTGTGTCAAAACTGTTTGGTAGCTTGTAAGTTCTGATATGTCCTTATCAATAGTTCTTATTCTTTCAACAATCGAATTATACTCTTCGAGTGCTCCCGATGAATCCATATCTTTTAACAACTTATCCCGTTTAGACTCGATAAGTTGCAGCTGCTGATTGAGGATCTTATTTTTCTCGGTTAAACCTAGTATCTCGTCATTTAAGCGAGCCCTTCTCGCTTTTTGTATAGTTAGATGAAATTGTTCAGCTTGCTCTAGCTGCTTTGTGACTAGATCATAGAAGTGAAATTCTGCTTCGCGGAAAATATTCTTAACCCTAGATATATCAAGTTTCTCGTCGACACTTGGCTGAAGTATCAACTTTTTCCGCTTGATAGAGCGCTCGTTAGCATGCAACTCATTACGTAACGTTTCCATCGACAACGTATACTCGTCCGCAGTTCGTTTCAAATCATCATAATTCTTAGCAATAACAAAATTTTGTTTCGCATTTAGAAGACGATTAAGTTCATCTTTCAGGTCTAGATAGTCTTCTTGATTGATGTTGAGTTTTTGCTTGTTTAAAAGTTCTTCAGTCTTTCTAAGTTTGACCAATTCATCAGCAATCACTTTATTTTCTTCAACAAGAGTAGTGTCTACTCCTAACAAAACTAAATTGTAAAGAGCTTGATAGTAGTCGTTTGCCCGCTGCCCTTGTTGTGTAAGCGCGCCGGCATAATAACTGCGTTCTGGAAGGAAGCGCCTAGCAAACATATTAAGTAAGGGCTTGAACTTAAAACCTGTTTTCTTTTCAAGTGAAAATATTTCACTTAATTTTTTAGGGAAATTAGTCTTGTTAATCTTCTCTTCATTCAGATAAAAATCATTATGAGCGAAGTTTTTTTGAATCTCATAAGGAACTTTACCAATAGAAAATTTCAGGTAAAAGTTGCCATAAGTGGATAGAAACGCTTTGAGCTTTTTGTCACTAGGTATTTTTTCGTCAAAAGAGCCACCAAACATTAAATGGATCAAATTTAAGGTACTACTTTTGCCTATTCCGTTGTATGAATCCGTAGACAAAGGGCTAATCTGCAATCCAGCGACTATATTTAACCCTGGTTTAAAATCAATTGTCTTAAAGTCCGGATTGTCAGAATATAGCTTTAATAGTTTCATTTTCTAATTCCAGTTTTCCTATAATGAAAAGAAAGTCTAAACATTGCTGCATTTTCTCAATTGTTATTTTTTTAGGGTACACAGTGTTGAGTCGATCTAGTAAGTCGTCAAAATCCATATTTCCATAACTTTTTAACTGTTCAATAACATATGCGGAAATACAGTAAAGTGAGTCAATAGGTTTCACAATTTTAGTCGGCAGAATCATTCCTTAACTCCCAAGTCACATTCTTCAAAAAAGAAAGCGATAATAACCCAAGCCATAGACGTTGCTTGGTAATCTGCTTTAAACGTTTCATCTTCAATACGATGACAAAGCGCGCCAAGAATTTCATTAAAGCTAATTGCTTTCTCTTTAACAAAGACATGCAACTCATCAAAAGTTTTATTGGCTACTACTTTTGGCTTTATGTCTGCCTTAAGCAACTTAGCTTTTAATATCGGAAGATAAAACTCAATAGTGATCAACTCTTTCAAGTCTGTTAGTACTTCTTGATTGGGTAATTCATAAATTGGTATTGCAGCCGCACTCCCATTGTGAATTGCACTACTGACCTTTTGGTTAAGATCATTTAATTTTATTTTTTTTGTTAGGTCGGTATTTTTAAAATCTTCAGAGTAGTCTTGTTTATTATTTTTGTAGCCTTTTACTAATGCTTCAAATACTACTTGTAACGAAATTTTGTCGGTATATTTCTCTTCTATACCTTTGAAAAACTTAGTATAGATATTCGTTAATCTATCGTCAGGCAGCACTTTCAAATCATTAATTAAATCTGTAAAGTCTTTAAGGTGCTCTTGAATATTTTCAATACCATATTCTTTCTTATATTGTTCGATCGTAGCAGGACGAAGATTTTTGGGTTTATCCAAAAGATAGTAAATTTCAAACACATATTGCAGAAAGTTTTGTTTATTTAATATTTTCAGGCTGTTATCAATTTTTTCTTTTGAGGTTGTAGAGGTTACCTGAATTACATGCTTGGCAGTATGGTCTACTAAATCTATATAATGCTCACTACTACTTGCGCTGTTAGCATTTTTAAAGTCTTTACCTGACCAAAGGAAATTAAATACGTTACAGAAAAAGTCCTCTGCATTGATATTAATTGACAAATTGTTCATAGATTGATGCAGCTTCATGTCACACATCAGAATAGACAATGTTCTTGAGATTTTTGTTATGGTTTCTGTACGCTCGTCGAAAGTCATTGAATACCTATTTACACATATGTGTTAATGACAAATATTAATTTAGGTGCACGAAAATACCAGTAGTTCGGAAGATATTTTACTGAAATAATCATATCACTTTCACGAAGCATTGTAAGTGAGCCTATTTACTTATTTTTGGCTCGAGCGTGAGTATTGGCGACAGAGGTAATGAGGACCTGATGAGGACCTGCAGGGTCAGGTTCGTTGAAAATCGATGAAATAGACAGGGTTAGTAACATTGATTTATTAAAAGCGGAATGACACCTATTGTCATATTTGCGACGCTCAGTGAATGGCTCCAATGAGCGAAAAGCGGACAGTCGGGGGTCATTCAATCCTATGACCCCTTTCGCTCATCGCAGCCGTTCACAGTAAAATGATATCTGACTTAACCGTCCAAAACACCGGACAGTCAACATCTTCACTGACATGCCATCAAACGTCACCCTTTCACCGCCTTGTTAGCAAACAACGGCACATCAAGTGATGGCAGTGCCCGTGGATGACAGGCACAACTGACCTGTTTTTTTTAAACCGAATGGCTGGGTCAGGGTGTTTCACACACGATTTACGCCCTTGAAGATGTGGAATTCCCTACAGCCCGGTGTTTACTGTTTTTTTATCCATATGAATGTGTCAAGTTTATTTACCATTTCAATCCCATTTTTTTTGTAAGTGTATTATATACTATTGAATTAAAAAGGATTTATTTTAATGGCGCAATTATTGCTTATTTCTGAGCACTAGACTCGAGGTTTAATTTATAAAAGGATATAGGTATGCTTAAGATGGTTACAAAGATTTTAGGAGTAATAGCCTTAACAGGATGGATGGGAGCTGCAAATGCGGCGTTGATATTTGATTTTTCTTGGGATTCTGGTAACGGTAAAATCATCGGCGAAATATATGGGTTATCAGACAATGGCGATAACTTGGAGGCCTCCGGGCTTGTGTTGACGTCTGTCGGTGGTCTGCAGGTTAGTATCGACGTTTTTGATGACCCATTTTGGTCCGTCGTTAATAATACTTTCAACGTGGTAGATAAGACAATCGTGGAGTATGACTTCTTGGCCCGCCGTGGAGTCGGGGGGGGATTGACTCATCTGAGTTTATATTTATTTAACCGATATAATATACATTATTGCGACGGACGCACTTGCTACATTAATGCTGAGGACTTTTCGTTTGTAAACCGCGTGACAGTCCCCGAACCCAGTTCGGTTATATTGATGCTGCTGGGCTTAGCAGGCTTGTCATTTGCTCGATACAGAAAACAATATTAATCGGCTTGTTATCTAGCCCTGCATTTACCCATCGTAATCAGCGGGTAATATAGTCATCAAGCATAGCGGCTCTTTTGGGGGCCGCTAACTTTTGCTCATAAAGCTGACGTACTTTATTCACCGCGTTAGTTATCGTCTTCTCTGCTAAGCCCAATTCTGGCAGGCCAAATCGATAACCCAAAAAATCAAATTCTTTTTCAATACGCCCAATAAAGGTCTTATC
>JAWUXU010000072.1:0-22672 GCA_034111145.1 Paraglaciecola sp. | reverse complement strand
TCATTCTCGCTGAGGTTGTCTTTTAATTGTTCATAATATTCAATAAACGCTGCTTGTTTATCCACGTCAAACTTATGGGGAACACCTTTAGGCTGCTTGTAGCTGACCTGGTGCTGATGTAACCATTTGTTCAATCCTGATACCGTATACTCCGCATCAAAAGCCTCTTTTATGTAGGCAACAATTTGGTGGGTGTGTAAATACGTCACCTCACAAAGATGGGTAATCAAGCACTTCGTTTGTTCGGAATCCAGAAACCCACTTGAGCCCCCGCTTGTAGAAGTAAGTTTCCCAAGGGTGTTGAAATCATTTATGTGTCGGGTAACAGTGGTTTCATGCAAGAGTAACGCGTCTGCAATAGATGCTATTGACCAGTCTTTTGCATATAGGAGAACGGCTTTAATACGATCGCACTCACGCTTGTCACGACATTTTTTATGGCGTGATATCAGTGCCTTTTTTTGGTCTGCGGTAAGGGATATTTTCTTCATGACTCAATCATGATCTTTTTATTGAAGAAATCTAGGTTTTTTTTAAATACTGCATTTCCAATGTTCACGGGTATATATTTATTCTAGCAAGCCTAATATGTGGCTCTAAGGTCCCAACACAGTCATCAAACGCCAATATCATTTTAGTGTTAGGACTGGATAAAACAGACCAGAAAAGGTTCATCGGTGAAATGTCATTACGTGTCATAAAGTGACTGATATTAACACCAGATAATTCTATGGATTTCCCCATGAAAAGAATTTGGTGACATTTTCCACACATCGGTTTCCTTACTATATGTTGATACTGAAGTCTGTTTGAATAAAAGCCGTTCATCATCATAAGCAAAACGGGTTTGCACAACAGCGAGAGGCGCTTGTCTTGAATTCTGAATTACGCAGAAACAGTTGATTACTAGACGAAAAATAACCGACTTTCACTTCCTCAAAAATATAATTGACTGGTAAACGAGAGGAGAACTAGGCAAAATTTATTGTCGTTTTATAAAAAATGTCATTTTGTTTTACCTATACACAGGGCAGAATAAGAATGTAGTCGTGTTTAGGGAAAGAGTAAATCCAAACTACTTTCGTGTTGTACCCAAGACCAAAGAGCAAATTTATCAAAGCCGGTATAGAATAGACTTTATCTTAGCGCTTGATAAATCAGGTCGATTATTTAGCGAAAGCCTCCGTCAAAAAGTATTCAAGTAACGACCCACCAAGAATTAGGCGTTTATTAATGCTTTATTGGACTTTCCCCCAGTCTGATAGACAAAGACCGTCTATGGAGATTCATTAAATCTTAGAAGAATGATTATATTATTTCTCTAAACCACATCAGACTGGCTCATCACTGGCCAAATTCGCTGCTGTTCAATCACACCCACGAAATTGTTAACCGAAAAACCATTAGGATATAAAGTAAACTTAGCGTCTATTTCAATTTCTTTACCTTCAATCTGTTAATTTGCATTCAGAGCTGACATTGAGGATAGCTTTTGCACTGAATATTGACCCTTCTTTGAATTAACGAAGCAGCGATTCGTCTGGTTAAGAAAGTAAATTATATGGGGCACTTGTTCAATGCAATTGTAGGTTGATAATCAATGCAAATTAACACATGGGCTATTATTGAAGGTATATTAAGTGCAGAGGTCGAAAGTTCTGAATGTGAAATACTTCCCTATTTTGATCTTGCTTTACCTAAAGCATTATCGGGTGTTGATAATCACATTTTGTGACCCTCGTAAAACATACTCAAGTGCAGCGGAATGGGAAGGAAAAGCCAAAAACTTAGGCGAATTATTTATTGATAACTTTATCAAGTTTACTGATAATGATGCAAAAGAAAATCGCTCAGCCAGATAACCATATATTAAAATTCATATTCTAGTGACATTCTGAAACTGTGATCTTTGCCGCTATTGGAAAGCTCAGTGATAAAGCCTGCTTCCCACTTTATTTGTTCTTGTCCTTTAAATCGGTGGACACCCATAATGGCCGGACCCATACCAAAATAATCTTCCCCCGCGTATAGTTCCAACCCGGGTTGTATTTCTGCCATAAATCTATATCGGTACTTTGCTCTAAATTCGGTTTCAAATTCGGCGGCTATATTTGCGCCTTTTTCATAGATAAGAAATAAATTGAGGGTAAGGCTCGTTCTATCGAATTCTTTTTCAGTAATAATACCTATACTGGTTTCATAGCTGTTCGCCAGTGTGTTTCGCTCTACTTCAAATACAGCGCCCCAATCCGCCCAGTACTGACCTTGCTCTGTAATCATCCACCTAGCTTCAATTTCAAATGTGCTTACGCCAAAGTTTTGGTCAAGGTCACGTTCGCCAATAATATAAGCATCTATGGCTACATTCTCAGTAATTGAGTAGCCTGCGCCTATTCTTTGCGCCAAGCGGTTAAACTCATCGGTTTGACTAGAAAGTAATCGCCATTCAACTTCACGCTCATTGGCAATTACGTATGGGTGATAGACTTTGTCTACCACTATGCCGTCTGCCATTGCAGGCGCTGAACACAAGCTCAGAAACATCAAGGAAGCGAGAATGTTGTTAACCTTAATTTTCATCGATAATCCTCCAATAGTGCTTGCTTGTTGTACATTGATAAACTAAACATGAGTGTAAAACTGGCCCCAATTAAAAGGCTGTAAAAAACACTTGGTGTAACATCAAAACCTGTTAAAGCTTTTACGATAAAACCGTACTCAGAATCTTCATTAATCCATCCGGTAAGATCGACTAAACGTTCCGTCCCAAAAGCAATAATATCAATTTGATGTAAGAAATTGGTGACCAAACTAAGCTGGTTAGCCACAAATAAACTCCATAAAAATAAGACCACAAAATTATATTTTGACAGCCACAATTCTTGAATGAAAAAACTAAAAAGAAAATAGAAGCTGACACATATTCCTATTCCTATTGCACAGCCAATAAGGAGTTCAAAAATTAAATCGGTGTTAGCAAAATAGATTGTAAAATAGAGTAAAAACGAATTTAAATGAACAATAAGCAGCAATAGCGAAGCTATTGAGAGTAAATAATATTTAGCGAAATTCATGCCTTTAATATGCGTCAGTAAAAAGCAGATAAAGGCAAATGAAACGAATACTATTTGTAACCATTCAATACCAGTGCCTTCAAACAGATCACTAATACTTTCATAGAAGAAAAGTATTAAAACACTTAACAATAAAGACAAGGTGATCATAGATGTTCGCCGGCTAGTTTGCCGATAAAAATGCTTATGAATGACCGATAGGTAGGCAAACATGATAAACATTGGCAAAAGATCTCGCAAAAAAAGCACAACAGTATTAGTTAGCATTTTTGCTTTCCTGTGTTATCGCAACTATTTTACCTTTGGCTAAATTTGGATGAAACTCACCAAAATAGATATATTCACCAGGCGCTAAAGGGCCTATGTAAATAGTGGCTGATTTATGCGGAAAGAGAACTTTTTCTCTATTCAAATCAAAACTGTCGAATTCTTCTGGTTCAGCATCTAAGTTGGTAATGTTAACTTTTATTTTCTTATGTGCAGGCACGACCAGAACTTGGGGTTCAAAGGTGTTATTTTTGAGCTCAATTACATATTTCTTTTCTTCAGCGTAGCTAAAAAGACTAGTGATTAATAAAAAGGCGCAAACACTAACTCGCATTAGTGTTTCCTTTTGGTATTTCAACTTTTACCAAAAGCCCACCTAATGGAGCGTTTTGAAAACTTAGTGTTCCTTGATGCAAGTTAATAATATGCTTAGATATTGCCAAGCCAAGACCAGAGCCTTTGATGTTGGTTTGATTTGAGGCTCTAAAAAAGCGGCTGGTCAATTTCTGCATATCTTGACTAGACAAACCTTGACCCGAATCTTGAACATTAACTTCTATATGCGAGGGCTCTTCAAACACGTCTATTTTGATGTGACTTTCTTTTCCGCCATACTTAATAGCATTTCTTATCAAATTTTCAAACAAGACGTAAAGTGCAAATTCAGAAGCAAACACTTTCACTTCACTGGTATTAAGTTCTATCGTTTGTTTTTCTTTTTCAATACTCAAATAATTATTAGAAATGACTTCTTGTAAGATTTTTTCTATATCTACAATGCTCTTTTTTGCGTCTATGCTGTCTGACGTAAATCTAAATAAGCCAATGATTTGTTCAATGACTTGCGCCATTCTTTCTACATTTTGGCTAAGATCTTCAAAATGTGTCTGAGTCAATGTGTTTTGCTTAAAGTCTTCGAGTAAGTTATTGGCGGCAATTGCCAATACACTTATAGGGGTGCGAAGCTCGTGTGCCGCATTTGCCGATAGCTGTTTTTCTAACTCAAAGGAAGAAGCTAGCCGATTAAACAGTTCATTTAGACGGTTAACGACAGGAACAAGTTCTTTACTAGGTGCCTCAATATACACCCCAGTCAAATCTTCGCTATGTTTGTTAGTTAGTTCGGATGATAGATAGCGCAGAGGACTCAAGCTTTTACGAATAATATAGAATACAAGTAGACCTATTAAGGGAATTGAGAAGACGACGGGTACTAAGGTTGCTAATAGAATTCGTTCGGTAACATTTCGCCTGTAGCTATCAGATTGCGCCACTATTACAGAAACACTTTGGTTTGCTAACTTATATGTCCGCCATCTAAGACCTGCAAAGGCTTCCTCGGAAAAACCATTTTCCTCTGACATAGCTTCTGAAGGGGCGTCCTTTGAACTTGCCAATAGCTCGCCGCTATTACTAAACACTTGATATATTTTCTTATTGCTTAAGGCCTGCGTAGGGTCATTCAACTTTTTACTAGCCGCTTGAACCTTGTCTTTATATTGACTATTTAGAATAAAGCTTGCCAATGTTTTAAGCTCATCATCCAAAATTGTATTAAGCTGTTCTTGGGTGTTGCGATAACCGTGCATTGCCGCAATAAAAGTAGCTATTGTCACTAATGATATGATTAGTTTTATAAGCTGCGATTGGATAGACAATTACTTAGCTCACACCACGTAGCCAACGCCACGAATTGTCTTAATAAAACCCTTAGGGAGTTTTTTACGCAAATTACTAACGTGCACTTCAATCGTATTGCTACTAACTTCATCTCCCCATTCATAAAGTTTTGTTTCAAGAGATGCTTTAGATTGAATGCGATCGAGGTTTTCCATCAGTATCCGCATAATCATAAATTCTCTTCGCGACAAATTTATACGCTCTTCATTAAGGGTGAAAGCGTTGGTACTAACATCAAGCACGACCCCTTTTGCCGCAATAGTTGAACTTGTGTTAGTCCCTTTCTTTCGCTCAATGACCCTAATTCTAGCAAGCAACTCTTCAATGGAAAAAGGCTTTGCCAAGTAATCATCAGCGCCTAAATCTAAACCTTTGACTTTATGTTCTACGCCGTCTGTTGCCGTTAAAATTAGTACGCTTACATTCACCGCATTTTGCTTTAATTGTCTAAGTACATCTAAGCCGTCCATATCGGGTAAGCCTAAATCTAGAATCATTAAATCTGATGTTTTACCGTCTGCAGATAGCAATGCATGTTTGCCGTTGTCGACATGATCGACTGCATAACCTTGGTGATGTAGTGAGGCCTTTAACTCTCGCGCTAATGGCAAGTCATCTTCAACCAGCAATATTCTCATTACCTATTTTTATCCATACGTTTCTTAACTTGCGCTAAAAGGATTTCAATTTCTGTTCGGCGCCCTGAGTCAGCTAAAGGGCGTTCAATTCGCTGAGGCGCATTTAAAGCTGTTTCTAGGTGTTTCATAGCGCCGTTGTAATCTTTATCATCATATAAGTATTCGCCATAAAAGTAATTTGGGTCTATTCCTTCAGGATTAAGCTTAAGCGCTTTTTCTAATAATAATTTGGCTTCGTCATCGTCGCCAAAACCAAGAGGCCATCCAGGTACTTTATGATATAGCGTGCCAAGACTAGTATAGGCCGAACCCTGCAGTGCTGCATCATCTAATGCTAATGCTTTTTGTAGAGACTTGCGCGCTTTCTTAGCTAATGACAATGCGCCTAACCCGCCTTTAGCGCCTGCAAAACTTGATTGTACTATACCTTTCCAGACCCAAAACTCTGCCTGCTCAGGATGCAAATTAATTTGCTCATCGATACTGACTAGCAGCGCTTCAAATTGTTCTACTTGTTCATCGTCTTGAAGTTGATAGTTGGTTTTTGCCCATGTGTTTTGAATCATTAATAACTCACTTGATGATTCGGTTGCACTTAAAGTAAATGCAAAAACGCTGGTTACCATTAATAGGATTGATCGTTTCATTTTTTGTCTCCTGTGACTATATTTGCAAATTGTTTAATTTTTTGGGTTTTTTGTTTAAATGCCTTATCTACTAATTCAGGTAGCACGCCATTAATGCGAGCAAATAATTTTTCAGGCCAACCAACAATTTTTCTTCGTTTGTTACTGTTAAGTAACTGCATAAATTGTGAGGCCACAAATTCGGGGGAATCAACCTTGTTGTTGAGCGCTTTGTTCATATCGGTTACTTGCTGCGAGTTAATGCTTGTATTGGTAGTGCGGGGCCCAAAGTAGACAACCCGTATATGACTGTCTGCATATTCTCTAGATAAAACTTCACTTAGCCCCTTAAGGCCAAACTTACTAGCACAATATAGGCTGAAACCAGGAAAGCCTATGCTACCCAGTGCTGAGCCCACGTTTACTATGGTGCCTTGAAAATTAGGCTTAGTTCTGGAGATAAAGGCTTTTGTCAGCAATATGGGGGCAATTAGGTTAATCTGCATTATGTGAGTCGTTTGCTTTTCGTCAATATCGCTGCTGGCGAAATTTGCAAAGTGTGAAACGCCTGCATTATTGACCAACAGCGATACAGTGCCAATCTTAAAAGCATCATCTATTAGTTTTTCACACATTAAGGGCTTGCTTATGTCTGCAGAGATACTATGGTGTGAACCGGAAAGCTCTTGCAGCAATTTTTTAAGCTTAGTCTGTGAACGGCCATGCAAAATTAGGGTGTAGCCTTGCTCCGCTAACGTATGTGCAATTGCGCTACCAATCCCTCCTGTAGCTCCTGTGATTAGTGCTAATGTAGTCATCAATAGTCCCTTAAGCCGCTTCTTTGAGAGTAATATCTTTACCTAGATTTCTAAAAATATCAGCATATAAACGGTAAAACTTTTTAGCGCTATTTACGATAATGTCTTGCGTGTCTTTGTCTTCAATTTTATTCATAAGCTGTTCGAAAAACTTCACATGCTCAATGTCAATCGAGCCGTGCGAACGTAAATAGCTAAAAGCTGATGCAGGCAATCCAAGCGCGCTTTGAATGGCAGAAGCAGTGTTGTCTGCAACCGCTATGCTTGTGCCTTCAAGCACATGTACCATGCCAAAAAAACCAAGCGGATTGGTTCTATTAATATAATCATATGCGTACGACACCATTAATTCGGTTTCAAATGCGGGCTGACTGTGCCTCACTTGTTCTTTGTCGCCTCCAGCGGCAGCAATATCATTTAAGATCCATTCTTGATGGCCAATTTCTTCTTCAATGTATTCGGCAACGGCTTCCCGAAGCCATTCTTGGCTATCTGTTAATCGTGTTCCTACTGCCATTAATAATGGCACAGTATGCTTTACATGATGAAATGCCTGACTTAAAAAGCCAATATAATCACCATTAGTAATGTCACCTGTGAAACACTTTTTAATGATTGGAGATGACATTAAGTAGTCTTTCTCTGCGGCAGTTTCATTAATTAAACGGTCATATAACTTCATTTTATTACTCCTAAACAGCGGCTAATGTATGCTGTGAATATTGTTGATTAATTTGTGTCTCGTAAGCGCAGGAAATCGCGTCTCGTTTCAACTTTCCGTTTTCGGTTAGAAGCTGGTTTTGTTGGGTGAAAGGTGTATTTACGATGATGAAATCGACGATTTTTGCGTAGTCTGGTAAATGCTCATTTATTGCGCTAATGGCCTTGCCCATTTTTTTACGACTAATTTCTTCAGACATTGGCACCAGTAAAGCGCATAAATGAGGCTTGGCGTCACCCACCACTATATTCTGTTTACATAATCCAGTAGCCGCTATTTTGGATTCAATCCACTCGGGTGAAATATTACGACCGTAGCTGTTAATAATTAGATGCTTAATGCGACCTTGAATAAACAAATAATGGTTTGTTATATCGACTAAGTCACCTGTGTTTACTGTGGTTGGATACCATGTTTTAGGCTCCCCTAAATAGCCCAAAAAGCAATTTCCAGACACAACTAGCTCACCATTAAGCTGTGTCAGTTGAATATGCTTTAGTGCTTGGCCTGCAGAATCTCTTGGTTCGTTAGTGTTTGTGCATATGCTTACAACAGATCCACACTCGGACAAGCCATAACCTTGAAACACAGGAAGTCCCAGTTCCCCTGCTTTAACAATCATAGCAGCGTCAACTTTTGCGCCACCTACGGCAATAAATGTAAGAGAAGAGGGCGGTTGCCATCCATGGCTGCAACCTACAATTAGCGCTTGTAGTAGTTCCGGAACTAATATCATCGTATTTGGGCGGTGAACAGAAATACAGTTGAGTAACTTTTTCAGGTCTATCAGTCGGTTACCCCTTAATCCTTTTTCATTATCCCTAACAATAATCACTTGGCCGTATGCTAAAAGAGGCGCGTAAATACCGGCAATATTTTCAAGTAAGGTTGCTAAAGGCAGGAGTACTAAATGTTTAGGATGATCAACGCCAATTGCGCTAACTAAAGAACTTGCTACGATTAATTGATTTTCGCTACTTAAACAAACACCCTTTGGTGTGCCCGTTGAACCCGAGGTAAAGGTTATTTTACTAGTATTAATAGGCATATCACATGCTTGACTTTTACTCATAAAAAAAGCCTTTACGCATAAGCCTGAAACTACTTTATAAGATGTGTTTGCATTTGGGGATGCGCCAAATACAACATCTGGTTGGACTTGGTCAACAAGATGCTTTATTTGTTGTTGACTGAAAAATTGTGGAATAGGCGTACACACAGTCTTTGCATGTTGACAAGCTAAGTCTATAACGACCCATTCATAGCTGTTTTGCATATTAATACAGGCTGACTTTATATGGTGCTTTTGCAGCCACAACGCACATTCAGTGATATTCTTTATCAATTGCGAATAACTCACGCTAGTGTGATTAGATAAGATGGCTATATCAGTTGGCACAAAATGGCGAAGTTGATTAATCAGGCTCATATGTCCACCAATTGTAATACCACGTTGGCTACTTGTGGCATAAGTTCACTAAACATATACGCAAGTTTAGGGGTGGCTTCAATAACTTCAAGCACATCGGAAAGTTGAATATAGGCAACCACTGGGTCGCTATCGTAATAACGCCCCCAATCATTGTTACTTGTTGATAATAAGGAAGGGTTTGCTTTTTCTAACTTACGCACCTTAATACCGGTTTTTTCGATTAAACGAATGATGTGCTGCGTGCCTGTAAAAGCCATTACTTCGAAACCTTTCAGCTTAAGAGATGTGGCGGTTACTAGCAGTAACGGTAGCGTAAATGTTTTCGCATTACTGTATAAATGCGCAATTTCAGCAATTTGGTGGCGCTCAAAAATCTTACCAAGCTCAGCCAGTTTTGATTCAATGCCTGTGTGTAGATATTGCTCAATAAAAAGGGAAGATGCAGCGCTTCTAACGCCAAGTGCAGATTTTAAGTTGCCTTTTGAGAGCGAAATTAAATAAGGTGTATTGACGGTAATTTTAGCACCATAAAATTCACAGTAACCTTGCTTTATAAAACTCTCTATGGCATCACGATGTGGACTGCTTTTATTAGATGCCGTTATTTGTAAATGGCACGCAGGATTGACCAAACTATTAATTAGTTTAGGTTTGACTTTCGTCTTGTGACTCACTTTATCGGTGTAAAACATATTTTCACCTGTTGCTGCATTTGTGATCACCTTACGGCCTTAAACTTAAGAGAAACTTATCTGATTCATAAATATATTGAAAAAATCAAGTTTAGAAATAATTTTGATAACCTATTTGCCTATCTGAAATACAAACCTTTGTATATGGTTTGTCTAATCGGTTCAGCTTCTTTCTATAACGATCATGTCAATAGCGAAAATGGCGGGGAAATCAGACAAAATTTATTAACAAAAAGAACATATTCAGTTAGCGAAGCAAGGACGGCAAATTATGACAACTCACTTATCGTCGATAAGCGCGTTTGTGCCCGTTACTTGGTTCGGTAGCAGAGTTGAGTCTCATCTTAGTAATGGACAAATATTGCGAAAAAGTTGTGATTTTGAATATAAATTACGGCCAAATCAAAAAGCGGCATTTGATTTACTTGATGGCCATATCGAAAATAGTATTTCACTTTAAGCAATGTGAAGTTCTTATCACAAAATGAAATTTTGAATTATAAATTTCCCCGGGACTTTATGAATTGTAAAAAAATATTATGGGATGACGGTGACCACTTATCAGGTTTTGGTGAAGAGCTTATAGGTAAGCGCCTCCCAGATAACTTTTTAAGTTATTAACATGCCCTGTTTCGATTGAATATTTCTGCCTGCTGATAGTATATTTTTACAACTTTTTTTGATAAATACCGTGTTTTATTCAAAAAGGTTGCCAGTAACCATGGCTCTTTTTCACGTTCAGCACAGGCTCTATACTTCTTACTCTGCCAACAAAGTCCCAGCCAAGTGACTCTACCAGTGTTAACCAAGGGCTCCTAAAGCCTACATCAGTGACGATAACGGGTGTTACATTTTGAGGTAACATCGCCTTTAACTTTTGCATAAATAACCGATGGGTTTTAGGCTTCTCTTTAAGGTTCAATGGGTGAATTTCTTCATAAAGCCTTAATGAATGTACTTGGGTGGCAAGCGATGCACGAATGAGAAAATGTTGCTTACGAGTATCCATATTTGACCAATCAACATGAATAATAGGCTGAATATGATGAAAATCGATAGCGTCAACAGGGGAAATTTTGTTGATGATTAAGCAGAAGACCAAAAATGTTCCAGACATTTTTTGGCATTCACTCCCTCCATGGAAATTTCAGCAGAGGGCATAGTAGCCAAATGTCCATCGTAATGGATGGGACACGGTGAAGTCCCATGGGCGCCCCATCTGAACCTAAAGATCAGTGAGGAGCCTGTGCAGCTCAACGTCTTCATGCCCGACTGAGCTTAGGAGCGTTGGCGCAAAAGCCAGCATTGGAGCAAGTTGGAGCTAATCGGCCAGCTTGTTTTAAACATCTTTAGGAACCGCCCTGCGCGGAGTCGACCGAGCCGACGTTTCGGTGCGCGGTGATGTGGGGGCTGAGGGGTAGAGTCCCTTGGCTACCCGATTAAGGCTGCGATTACGCATGCCAGTTAATATCAATTTTTTTATGAGTGGCGACACAGTCACGTAAATACAAATTAATCAGGCTCTGGTAAGGAACTCCTGACTCTTCAGCCATACTTTTGAAGTATGAAATAACGTCTTCCCCAAGCCGCATAGTGACTGATTTTTTTAGTTTACTTGCGTAAGGGTTTTTACGCGATTTCATCGCAGATAAATCATATTCATCTTTCATAATTAATCCCCTCTCAGGTAATGTTTGCTTTCGCTGCCTTTCTGGCTGAAATTACCCTTATGGTATTTCCATCATCGCGTTCACAATGGCATACAATAAGTAGCTTAGTTTCATTACTTATTCCCAGCATCAAAAATCTATCTTCAATTTCGAGGTTCTCTTGATCAAAGAATTACACAGCAAAATCATCAAAAAATACAGATTTAGCTTCTTCAAAAGAAACCCCGTGCTTTTTAATGTTTGTTGCAGCTTTAGATGCGTTCCAATCGAATTTAATCATATGTACGCAAGACGGGATTGTCAAAGTAACCCTAACGCTTTTTATAAATGGCGCGCGTATTTTGCGCGTCCAGTGGAGGCCGTTTTTTGGCCGTAACGATATTTAATAAACTTGTGTACGCACAGCATGGGCATGCACTAATGAGGTGAGGCCGCCCCGGATGAAAGTCCTCTGTAGGAAGAACGCCGTTTATTTAACTTACCGTTATAAAACGTTAACTACTAGCGAATGGCAAGGGCTTAGCCGCGAGGTTGGGTCTGAAGGAAGCCGGACGCAAATCTGCGAGCTGATGAAGAGGGGCGTCCCCCCAAGACATCATATGAGGCGTAAGCTAGAGGTGAGTTGGCACAAGACGACGAAACCATGTGACTTAACGGCCACCGTAAATGATGCAGCAGTGCAAAGAAAGTTCATGCTCTTATCTGGGCGAGGCTGGCCTTCCAGCGATCGGTAACCAACAAGTCAGACTCTGGTATATTAAGTGTCTTGGCCTTTGAGTGTCATCAACTCAAAGGAGCGAATATGATGAAACCGATAGCGTCGACAGGGGTAACTTTGTTGATGATTAAGCAGAAGACCAAAAATGTTCCAGACATTTTTTGGCATTCACTCCCTCCATGGAGATTTCAGCAGAGGGCATAGTAGCCAAACGCCCATCGTAATGGTTGGGACACGGTGAAGTCCCATGGTCGCCCCACCTGAACCTAAAGATCAGTGAGGACCCTTTGCTGCTCAACGTTTTCATGCCCGACCGTGCTTAGAAGTGTTGGCGCAAAAGCACAAGCCAGCATGGGAGCAAGTTGGAGCTAATCGGCCAGCTTGTTTTAAACATCTTTAGGAACCGCCCTGTGCGGAGTCGACCGGGTCGACGTTTCGGTGCACGGTGGTGTGGGCTGGAGGTTAGAGTCCTCCGGCTAACCGTATATATGCAACGCTCTATAAACTAAAACATTGTATTATTATTTTTAGATTCCTTTGGAACAGGCTGCCCAATTCCCCAGTGCTCAACAATTTTCCCCTCTTTCATTCGAAATATCTGGACACCAGCACCACCAAGGGATTCAGGTGTATGTTTGACGTGAAGATGGAGCCAAACAAGATCACCGTCAGAAGCGGTTCGCTTGATAGTCATTGAAAGTTCTGGGTATTTCTTATAACGGCTTGCAAACAAGCTCAACAACGCATCTCGCCCATCAGGTATATTCGGTGCATGCTCAATAAAGTTTTCGCCATAACATTCATTACGCAAAATATCTATCCGATCCGATGGCTCAAGATCAGGGCTATTCTCAAGTATTTCCATACAATACAAGGCCTTCTTTAAATCTGCTGTGTCAGAATGTACATGCATATAACGCCCATTTAAGCGGCGCGAAATTGTCGGCTAAAATTGCGAGGAACGAAGTTAGCCAACTGTAATTTGTCCGATTTGAAAACCTTTGTTAGCTTTCACTGGCACTGACCTTTACTGCATTGAGCGTATAGGCCCAACGCCATCCCAGCTTCTGCACTGGCACAAACCCGTGCTTCTGGAGGCTAATGGAAACCGTATCTGCAGATTCAAAATCAGGATCAGGATGATGCTCCGTAATTGAAAGCACACCATTAGCCTTTAACACCCTAAACGCTTCCGAGAGAAATGACGCCCGACCTTCGATTTCACCAAACACCGTAACCAAAAAGATCGCATCGAAACTTTCACTCTCGAAGGGAAGTAACTTTGCGTCAACCTGCTTGGTGGTGAAATTAGAGATACCCGCCGCCTTGAGCTTTCTTGCACTTTTTTCAAGCATTTCGGGCTGTATATCGAGTAGCGTAAGATCACCATCTGGTACACGCTTGGCAACTTGCACACTGTAATAGCCCGACCCCGGACCAATTTCTAGAACACGAGCATCTGGTTTTACGGGTAAACGCCCAGCCACGGTTCTGGCTGACATGATCAGGCCGCGCCCCGGCAAATCAAGAAACCACGTCATTTGATATGGATAGACACCTCTACCGAATGCCCTAGAGCAGATGCTAATTTGTTCTGAAATTTTCATTAGACTCTCGTGAAAGCTAACTACTTAGTGATTATACGGCACGTAGTGTGTGACGAATAATCACCTTGAACAGTATTAATAAAACGCAAACCCCAGTGTTTAAAAAAATGGGGCGTTGCGCCTGATTTATTTACCTATATTAAACATCACTCATAACTGATTGCAAACGTTAATGTTTTTTATACATCTCATTTTTTTCTGCGGAAATAAGCCAATTGCACAAGATTTTGCACATATACGGGTGCGACACGAAATTTGTATATAACTGCCATGATGCTTTAAGTGGCAACGCCATGAATGATTAAAAAGCGGTTCTACTACATTCAGTTTGATTTTTGGTGGCTCTGCCACTGCTTTTACCGCATGTAAAGTGTCAGCACAAAAAGGCTTATTTTAGGGGCAAATGGCAAGCGGACGCCGCGCGGGATGTCATTTGAGTAGAAGTTGGAGGGACACATTTGGAACGACCCTGAAATAAGCCTTTTTGTGCGGTTAAGAATTTTAGTAGCGAACGGCACTTTTTGTTTACTTTTTGCTGTTGTTGGTAAAAAGTAAATCGAGCAGCATGGATGCGGTTTGAAAAAAGGCAAGCGGACGCCGCGCGCGAAGCACATAAGTGAACGAAGTGGAAAATGACAAAACAAAAGGGTCGTAGTCAAATTAAGTGAATATATTGATTAACGCTCATATTTAATGAAGAAAATCCTTCACCAACGCTCTTATGTTAGCTGTGGGCTCTTATTCTTAGCCGCTGTTTTTACGCATCGATTACAAACATTTAGCAGGTTTAGGCAAACCTGCTATTTTTGTCGCTTGTTTGGCAGGGCCCTTTGGAAATAGCTTAAACAAATATCGGCTATTACCTTTTTCTGGACCAAATTCGTTGGCCATGGCTTTTACTAAAGCTCGCATTGCTGGGCTGGTATTATACTCTAGGTAAAACTGACGCACAAAATTTATCACTTCCCAATGATTATCGGTTAAGTCAATATTTTCTGTATTGGCCAAGGATGGAGCAATTTCTGCCTGCCAATCTCCGACATTAAGTAAATAACCGGCCTTATCTACCGCGAACTGCTGATCATTAAATTCAAAACTATATTCCATGGTTTACCAACTTATCACCTGGTTACATTCAAGAGTCAGCGCCACAAATTCTGGATAGGATATAGCGTGGTAAAGGTCGTTCTCACTTTTTAGCCCTCTAGCCAGAACGTCTTCCCTTAAAACGTAAATCGGAGCATGTTTTTGTATTCGCATTAAATCTGTCACGTCGGCTTTTATTATTGCGTATACAGCGTCTTGTATTAACAATAATTTATCAGTCGGCTGTTTTCGTTTTAAACACTGCAGCAAACTTTGATCAGCAAATGGGCTAGTAGATACTTTATGCAATATCATCAAAACACCATCACTTGATCATTGTTATGGATAAAAGTTGTAAGCTGCTCTGGTTCAATTAAAGTAACAGCAATTGATAAGTCCCTTGCTGTTAGGTTGCGCTCTAGCAAGCTCTGTTGGCATACATAGATATTATCAATGTCATAGAATGTTAACGCGCCAAAAGTCTTGTGGTAAGCCTTGTGCTGTATTTTATCCGGTATTTGCTGTTTAATTAACTGCAGCACCCCATCTTCTATGAAAAACAGACTCACCTGCTGACCGAAGTTACTCAGAGCTAACGCCATATCCAGACTTTCCTGACCATTCACCATTCCATAAGGTGCGGACTTATTCAGGATGGCGACCGTAGATACCGTCAAAATTGCACCAACCTATCACTATCTGCCAATAGTATGGCCAAGTCACCTAATCCTACGGATTGAAATTTAACTGACAAGCTGTGATTAACTCGGTCAGAGTCATCTGCGTCTTTAGCGTTGGTAATACCACGTTTAGTTGCAGCGCTGACACACACCAAAAGCGGAATATTATGTTCAGTAGAGATGTTTTTCCACGCATTATGCAAATCAAACTCGTCTGATGGCATCAGCTGCAATGCACTGCCATTTAAAGTGCCACTTTGATAAAAGAAAATCCCTTTTATTTGATGAGCCGATTCGACTGCAGCCATAGCAAAACGATAAGCACTATAGGCGCTTTGATTAGAGTAGGGGGCTGAGGTGACCAATAAGGTAAATGACGACATAATTAAACTTTAAGTGCTTTTTGCAAATGTACCATAAAAAAATGCCCCAGCAAGCTGAGGCGTTTTAAAATTAATATTATTAACAATTAATCATCGCCACCAAAAACACCTAATAGATGTAGGATTGAGGTGAACAAGTTATAGATATTTAAGTACATAGAAACGGTTGCACGGATGTAGTTAGTTTCGCCACCATTAATGATGCGGCTTGTGTCATACAAAATGAACCCAGACATAATAAACACTATCGCTGCACTAACGGCAAGACTAAGGGCTGGAATGCCCAAAAATATGTTAGCTACTGAAGCTACTACGGCAACAATTAAACCCACTAGTAAAAAACCGCCCATAAAAGAAAAGTCTTTTTTGGTTGTTAATACATACCCAGATAATCCGAAAAATACTAGGGCGGTAGTACCTAGTGCTTGAAGAATTGTTTCTGAGCCACCTGGGAAGCCTGCATAGTGATTTAACATTGGTCCTAAAGAAGCGCCCAGTAAACCTGTAAATACAAACACAAACAAAATGCCCATAGAGCTTTGTGCTGCTTTGTTGAGGAAAAAAATCATGACCAGCGCACCCAAGCTCATCATCATAGCGGTTCCTCGCCCTAACCCCATTGACATTGCAATACCGGCACAAACGGCACTGAAAGTTAATGTCATCGCCAACAGCATATAAGTATTACGTAATACCTTGTTGGTTTGTAAGACAGATGCTTCACCTGCGTTACTGTAGGAAGATCTTTGATCCATTGTATTCTCCAAATCGTAAATTAAAATGACTATATATTAATAGTATCTTTGTATGGGGTTTGGTTCACTTTTTCAAGTGATAACGTAATTAATTGCTATTTCCAAAGGTAACTTGATGTAAATGCGTCCAATCCGTTCAAACAATAATCAATCAGCACCTTTTGTTCAATTAAAACTTTACAAGTCCTAAAATCGCCACTAGTATTCGCATCCTCAATTCGGGGTCGCAAAAAAGCTTAATTAAGCTAATTGTAACCCAGATTGTAGCAAACACGGATAGCTGGCAGAGCTCGGTTTAATGCACCTGACTTGAAATCAGACGTAGGGTCAAACCTACCGGGGGTTCGAATCCCTCGCTATCCGCCATATTCAAGAGCCCGCACTAGTTGCGGGCTTTTTCGTTTTATACAAGTAATGAATTCAAATAATGATTTTCAGCCCAGTGCAGGCACTGGCACATCTGCAACGCCAAATGCAGATGGATCATTCTATTATTGAATGCTAGTTCGGGCCGCAGAGCATCGCTATACAACGCATATGCAGCAAAGTTTACAGCTCAAAACCCCGTACCTTTAGATGCAACAATGGTCAGTTATGCTCATAATCAAGGTGGCGCAGATGACTATTATGATAAATATGCTGATTCTGTTGAGCAGCACCTAACAAAATACTGCAGCACAGTTGTTATCTCTTTTATACAACCCCCCCAAACAACTGCGGGCTCTAGAAATGATGGGTATAAGGCATACATATTTAAACGGTATAGTGGCACAGAGCGCATCAAGCCGAGGATTATATTTAATTGACGCATATGCTGCATTTGTAGAAAAAGACGATAACGCAGCCAGCATAGATCAATATGGCATAAATCTAACTACTGCAAGCACCGCGATTTCGGTTGATGCAGCAGTTTGCGTATTAGGTATTTAATTAATCACAATAACCACAGAGGTTAATAGCCCCTGTATTTTTTCACTTCCTTGAAATTTTAACTGTCTTGCACTCTTCAATTGCACCGGTGTTGATAACCTCTTCGCAGTCTATTTGTACGACATGCAACAACCCTTCATATTTTGCATCAAAGTAAAGTTTATGGGCTATTTTGCCGCTACTGAAAGCGAATGACTCACCTTGTTGAAAATTAATATCTTGCAGCAACTCTCTGTTCATAAGACTTTCAGCCACAACAGCAGCTTTACCTATATTGCCAACTGCTAGACAGTTAAATGCCAATACCGATAATGATATTGCTAATTTACATCTCATTTTAAATCCTTATTCTATTTAAGTTTTTTGGCATTGAACTCAGCATAGTCCGCTTTACATTTTAAAATAGCTGTTAATCTGATCTTAGAGTGTGCACTTGAGTTAAGCAGGTGCTTGATGCTGAAGTTTCTAAGAGCGGGTAATATACAGTACTTAAACACCCCGAAAAGCCAGAAAAACAACTATTTAATACTACCCGTTTATAGATTAACCGTTTGATAAATATGGATTGTCACCTGATTTGAAATCAGACGTAGGGTCAAACTTATCGGGAACTGCGAATAATTCGCTATCAGGCATAGTATACATAAATACCCGCGTTTATCGCGGTTTTTTTGCGTTTGGTGCACAGCTAGGGTGAGTCACACTGTTTGACAAAACTTCCGCAAAGTTTTGAACAAACTCAGCTTGGCTCATAAGAGGGGGTTGGCATGCATAACAGCATACAAATATTCTGGCGTAATTAGCAAAAACTTTGCCTGTTCTACGTGCAGCGGAAACCGCGTAGTGTCAAGGATAATAAGATTAACCAAAATTTACAGAGCAGTTTTATTCGTTATGTCTCTGCTGCTCATTGAGACTGTATTCTTACTAAAGCTATCCTGGTGTGTTTCAAAAACTTTGATAAACATTTTTTGCGTGTTGCGAAGCGATAAAATACAAAGAGGTATTGCGCAATTCCTAAGAGCGGCCTCCAAGATGAATATCCAGCAATACTAACCCAACTTTAATTGACTTTGATCCCTCAAACATACTTTTATTTTTTAACAGTAGCGGTTTTATGGTGCTTGGCAGTTATATGTCTGATGTCAATGCTCCTAATGTTTTGTATTAATGTGAAGTTTGATTTTTTTGTCTATTATCTAAGTGGATTGAAAATCCCAGGCTTGACAGGGTAGGTTTCAATTAAGATGAATGATAATAAATATTCAAAGTCTCGCTTCGCTATTCTGACTGAGTTTAATAACAGCCAGTTGTCGCTGCGTAGTTTTATTGCTCGTTATGTCATTTCACCTCAAGATATCGATGATGTTTCTCAGGAAACATTTTTGCGCGCGTACAAAGCTGAAAAAGAAAAAGAGATAGAACACCCCAAAGCTTTTTTATTTAGGATTGCTAAAAATTTAATCCTGTCTGAATTTTCCCGAAAGGCCCGAAAAATCACAGATTATATTGAAGACTACGAAGGTTCAGAGGAATTACTCGATACTGAGAATTTAGAATCAAATGTTATGGCTCAACAAAAGCTTGGTATCTATTGTGAGGCAGTGGCTTCTTTGCCTGCACAGTGTCGAAGAGTCATTGTTATGAAAAAAGTGTATGGGATGCAAAACAAAGAGATAGCAAGACGATTGGATTTGTCGGTGAGTACTGTAGAAAAGCATCTTACAAAGGGAGTTAGTCGCTTAAACTCAACCATAACTAGTCGTTATGGTGAGCAAGATATTCAGCTTGAGTCGCAAAAACTTAATAAAAGGGGGAGGAAGTAATGGATAAAATCACTCCTTTCCCCAGGTCTTCGATCCTTGAGGAAGAAGCTTGCCAATGGATCGTTAAATTCGAAAGTGATGTTGAACCTTCAATAGAATATATTCAGCAATTTAACACTTGGTTATCGAAAAGCCCTGTGCATCGGCAGACATTATTGCGGCTAGCTAAGTCGTGGAGCGATTTGGATGTTATGTCTGGTTTAATGATACCACTGGGTCACGCATTAAAACCTAAGGGAAGTAAACCCAAAAACTTTACTTTGAGGCCATTGCTATTTATTACGGGTGTTTTGGGGGTGTTAGCTGGTGGGGCTAAGAAATTGTTTCGGCCTATTGTCGTTTTACCCGTTCTTACTTTGGTTATTATATTCAGTTTTTCATTCTTTGGGACGGTTTTGCCTCCTGAAGCATCGAATAACATTTACTTTACGTCCATTGGTGAATACTCCACTCAAACTCTTGACGACGGCTCAGTATTATCACTTAACAGCAACTCTCATGTAGAAGTGAATTATACCCCCAGTAAACGGGTCATAAATTTATTAAAGGGGGAAGCGCATTTCCATGTTACACCTGATCCTAATAGACCTTTTGAAGTCTATGCTGGTAATCGAATGGTTAAGGCGGTAGGTACCGCTTTTTCGGTTTATCGTTTAAAAGATAATATCGAGGTGTTAGTAACTAAAGGGAAAGTTGACCTTGCTACTATTGAATCTACCTTACTTCCTAAGCCCAAATCATCACTTAAAGACACATCAAGTGTTAACCAAAATTTAGCCGCTAATTCCCAAGAAAATACAATAACTGTTATTGCATCTTTGGAGGCGGGGCAAAGCATTTTAATTCCAGTAAGTGCTGACTATATTGGTTCTGACCGTTTTAAAATGCCAGTGGTTGAATATGCGCAGGGAGACATAGTGCGCAAGCTGTCTTGGTTGGATGGCCGTCTGGTATTTGCTGGTGAATCACTTGAGGAAGTAGTGGCTGAAGTCAGCAGACATACTCCCTTATTAATTGAAATGGTCGATCCTGATCTTAAAAAATTGCGAATAGGAGGGCAGTTTCAAGCAGGAGAAACCGATGCTTTATTTGATGTTTTAGAATCTGGTTTTGGCATCAAAATCACTCGAATAAATAAGGAACATGTGCAGTTGAATGCAAAATAGTTGCAACAAATAAATGAAAAATATAAATACGGGTGGCGGTTTTTTATTGTTCGTAAGTTATATGCCTTCAAGTACTGAGAAAAATTTTTATTTATCGGCTTTAAAGTATTTTAGGGGAGTGTTGTGTTGTGGCTGTTTATTGATTTTTTCTGCGATGTGTATTGCGAACGACAAAAAGATATACCAGTTCGACATACCACAACAATCGTTAGCGAAGTCGCTAAATGAATTGTCAGATCATACTAAAACACTGGTTTTGTTCCCCTACGATTTAATTGACGAACGTCAAGGTCACGCAGTTAAAGGTCATTACACTCTGGTTTAAGCAATAGATAAATTGTTGCTGGACACGGGATTGTTTGGTGGCCTTACTAAAAAAAAAGTGGTGATGATTAGTGACCGGCAATCATTCACACAAGAAAACAAAAATAATAATAATAATAGGAACACAAAAATGAAAACAAAAAAAAGTACCTTAGCAACCGCAATAGCATTTCTATTTTCAGGAGTAACAGTCGCAGATAGCGCCTTAGCTCAAGAAACTCAACAACAAAACCAAGAAGAGCAAGCTGAAGTTATTTCAATCCTTGGGACTCGTGGGGCGCCTAGAACCGTGACCGATTCGCCTGTGGCAATTGACGTGTTCTCTGGAGAAGAATTCACTGCAAATGGTAATACTGCTGATATTACAGATAACCTTAAGTCCCTTATTCCCTCTTTTACTGCGACACCAGCAACAGGCGACGGTAGTGCATTTATTCGTCCCACTTCTTTGCGTGGCATGGCACCGGATCAAACTCTTATTTTGGTAAACGGTAAACGCCGACACCGTTCTTCATTGGTGCAATTTTTTGCGCCTGCAGCTGGAAACGGTGCCCATGGTGTGGATATCGGCATGATCCCCAGTATTGCGCTTAAAAGTGTAGAAGTACTAAGAGACGGCGCAGCCGCCCAATATGGTTCAGATGCCATTGCTGGGGTAATGAACTTCCAACTGAAAGATGCCAGTGAAGGTGGCAGTGTGGTGGCCCAATACGGTGAATTTTATGAAGGCGAACAAAGTTGGATAGTAGGTGCCAACGCAGGTTTCGCTCTCGGAACCGATGGTTTTTTTAATATCAGCTTTGAAACCAATGATAATGAAGCCCTTTCTCGTGGTGTGCAGCGCCCAGACGCTCAACAACTGATTAATGACGGTGTACAGGGTGTGGGGGCAGATTCTCCTTTTGGTGATGAACCTTTCGCACAAACTTGGGGCCGTCCAGAAACCAGTGGTACACGTGTAGCCTTTAATACGGGTTATGAAATAAATAATACTGTTGAGTTATATATGCATGGTGGTTATGCAGACACAGATGGTCGTTATCGCTTTTTCTATCGAAATCCCACCCATAGCACACTTGAATCTATCAATTATATTTTCCGACGAGATACAGACGGCGAACTGGTATTAGACGCGGATGGAAATTCCATAAAGGATGAAATAGAAAACCCAAATGCTCTTCGCGCAGGTTATACACCATTTTTAGATGGTGCCCAAAAAGACACAAGCCTTGTAGCTGGACTTAAAGGTGAAACGAGCTCGGAGTTGACTTATAATTTCAGCGCTGGCTTTGGTAAAAATGAACTGGCTTATTTCTTAAACAATACAGTCAATTCAGGGTTAACAGTCGACGGAGTCCTCGGTCAAAGAGATTTTGATATGGGTGGTTACGAGCAAGAAGAAGTCAATCTGAATGCTGATTTTTCCATGCCTTTAACTGATGATATTTACCTTGGTTTTGGCGCCGAATGGCGCGAAGAGACGTTTACTACTGTTGCGGGAGAAGCCGCATCGTTAGTGGGCGCTGGTCCAAGTGGTATGACCGCGGTTACTCCAGCAGACGCGGGTGAGTTTAGTCGT